>JAITLA010000061.1 GCA_031278145.1 Eubacteriales Family XIII. Incertae Sedis bacterium | reverse complement strand
TGGCGTGCGGGTTGTTTTTTGGGGTTTGCCGGGCTGTGCCCGCGTCTTGGTGGGGGGGGGGGGGGGGGGGCCCCCCCCCCCCCCCACCCCCCCCCCGCCGTATTACGCGCGCACCTCGTAGCCCTGATCCTCGATCGCAAGCCGGATTTTGTCAAGCGGGGCCTTTGCCGCGTCGCGCGTGATGCGCACGGTCTTTGCGCCCAAATCCACGCGGACCGCGTCCACGCCGTCCAGCGCTCCGACGGCGTTTGTAACGGCTTTTACGCAATGTTCACATGACATACCGTCTACGTTTAGAATTATTTCTTCCATCGATACCTCCTCCCGCGCTCAAATTTGAAGTCGCTTCAGGCGCAGCGCGTTCGTCAGGACGGAAACGGAACTCAGACTCATCGCCGCCGCCGCGAAGATGGGGTTCAGCAGCGGTCCGCCGAACAGATACAGCGCGCCGGCCGCGATGGGGATACCCACGACGTTGTAGCCGAAAGCCCAAAACAAATTCTGCTTGATGTTGCGGATCGTCCGCCTGCTCAGTTCCACGGCCGCGGAGACATCCGTCAGGTCGCTCCGCATCAGCACGATATCCGCCGATTCCATTGCCACATCGGTGCCGGAGCCGATGGCGATCCCGATATCGGCCTGCGCGAGCGCGGGCGCGTCGTTGATACCGTCGCCGACCATCGCCACCCTGCGGCCGGACTCCTGCAGGCGCTTGATCTCCCGCGACTTGTCCTGCGGCAGCACCTCGGCCAGAACCCGGTCTATGCCGGCCTGCTTCGCGATGGCGGCGGCGGTCTTTGCGTTGTCGCCGGTCAGCATGGCAACCTCTATGCCCATCCTGTGCAAACGCGCGACGGCCGCCCTGCCTGTGGGCTTTATCACATCGGCCACGGCGACGATGCCCGCCGCCCGCCCGTCAAGCGCCACGTACATCGGCGTTTTGCCCTCCGCTGCGAGTCTGTCGGCCTCGGCCTCGGACGCGGCGAAAGAAACGGCGCGTTCCTCCATCAGTCTGCGGTTTCCCGCCAAGACGCTCAGCCCCTCGATACGCGCCTCGATGCCGCGCCCCGTGACGGCGTTGAAGCCGTCCGCCCGCAGGAGCGCGAGGCCCCTGTCCTGCGCGTCCGCGACGATCGCCCGGCCGAGCGGATGTTCCGATCCGGTTTCGGCGGAGGCCGCGATCCGCAGGAGACGGTCCCGCGATATCCCCTCCGCGGGCAGCACGTCGGTCACGGCCGGTTTGCCCTCCGTGAGGGTGCCGGTCTTGTCGAACACGACGGTATTGATTTTGTGCGCGGTTTCGAGCGCCTCGCCGCCCTTGATGAGGATGCCGTTTTCCGCGCCCTTGCCCGTGCCGACCAGGATCGCCGTCGGCGTCGCGAGGCCGAGCGCGCAGGGGCAGGCGATCACCAGCACCGAGATGAAGATCGTCAGCGCGAATTCGAGGTCCCGCGTCGCGATGAGCCACGCGGCGCCCGTCAGGGTCGCGATCGCGCACACGATGGGTACGAAGTAGCCGGATACGGTGTCGGCCAGTTGCGCGATGGGCGCCTTGTCGCCCTGCGCGTCCTCCACCAGCTTGATGATCCGGGCCAGCGCCGTATCGGCGCCTATCTTGTCGGCGCGGAAACGCAGCGTGCCGGTCGTGTTCAGCGTCGCGGCGTAAACGGCGTCGCCGACCGTCTTGTCCACGGGCATACTCTCCCCCGTCAGCATGGATTCGTCGATGGCGCTGCGGCCCTCCAGCACCGTCCCGTCCACGGGAATCTTCGCGCCGGGCTTTATGATCAGGATATCGCCGATCTCTACCGCGTCGATCGGGATTTCCGTTTCCGCTCCGTCCCGCAGCAAGATGGCCGTTTTGGGCGCGAGTCCCATCAATTTCTTGATCGCCTCGCTCGTGCGGCCTTTCGATACGGCTTCCAGCGATTTCCCGAGGAGGATCAGCGTGATGATAACGCCCGCCGTTTCAAAATAGAGCGAATCCGCCGCGTGCGTCTCCCCGGAGAAAATCCGCCAAAGGCCCGTGAGACTGTAGAGTACGGCGGCGCTCGTGCCGATCGCGATGAGGGAATCCATGTTCGGACTCCGCCGCAGCAGGGCGCCGAAGCCGCCCGTGTAGAACCTGTAACCCACGCCGATAACCGGCAGCACGAGCAACAGTTCGGTCAGCGCGTAGGCCGACGGATGCATCATCGGGTCAAGTCCCGCGGGGAAAGGCAGGCGAACGAACGCGATCATCGGCGCCATCGCGATATAAAGGAGCGGCAGACTGAACACCGCGGAGACGATGAACTTCGTCCACAGCGTCCGTATCTCCCTTTGCCTGCGCGCCCTGTCCTCGTCCGCGGCGTCGGTTCGTATGAGTTCCAAGGCCGCGCAGCCCGCTGTTTCTATCGCGTCCTTTATCGCCGATACGCGTAATTTCTGCGGTTCATAGGCGACGGTCGCCTTTTCCGTGGCGAAATTCACCGACGCCTCGCGCACGCCGTCCAGCCTTTTGATGGCCTTTTCGACGCGCTGCGCGCAGGCCGCGCAACGCATACCGCCGATCGGAATCACGACGCGCGCGCCGCCGCTTTGCTCCGCGGCCTCGTATCCGAGCTTGCGCACGGCCTCCTCGATCGCGGAGAGCCGCAACGCGGCCGCGTCGTATTCCACGAACAGCTTTTCGCCGGCGAGGTTGACGCCGGCTTGCCGTATGCCGGGCAGTTTCCGCACCGTTCGCTCGATACGCTGCGCGCAGGCCGCGCATGTCATACCATGTATATCTAGTATACGATGTTCCATTTCACGCATCACCTCATCGTCAATACGCCGTTTTCCAATTCGAGAAAATGCCCTTTGCCTCGGCGAGAAATTCCTTGGAAATCGTGATGTTCCCGTCGGCTACGGTCTTGTTTTGCGGGAAGATGGGCACGGGATTGCAGCCGCCCGATTGCACCTCCACCCGGTCCATGCGGAAGCGGTTCCCGCAGTTTTGGCATACCAGCGCGTCGCCGTCCTGCTCGTAATAGCCCCTGCCGGAACTGTAACAGACCTGACAGGTGTTGAACGCGGTGCGGGTCGTGCCGTCCGGCGCTTCCACCGCGATAACCTCCAGCGGCGTTCCGTCTATTTCGACGGGATAAAAACGCGCGGTCGTCGATATCTCCCCGAGGGGGATCACGAGATCGGCGTCCACGACGGGTTTGGCGTTTCCGCCGCCGAGATCGCTCCTGATCGCGAGGAGCGCCGCCGCGACGACGACGACGGCGATCGCAACCGTAAGCCCCATCCTGCCCGGCCCTTTTCCGTCCGCGCGCCTCCCGCGGCCCTTTGTCTGTGTCATTCGCATCCTCCTAATCGCCGCGATTCGGGTTCCACGCCGTTTTTACGCATGGGGCGCGGCCCGGTGTTTTGCCGATAAAAGCCGCCGGTCACGCGCCGCCCGCCGCCGCGCCCTCCACCACCGTGATGGAGCCGCGGATCATGCCCATCCAGCAGGTGTAGGAGAAGCGCCCCGCCTCGGAGGGTGTGAACGCGATACGGTTTTCACCGGTCCGGAAGCTGTATTCAACGCCGTATTCGGGGATGATAACGCGGTTGTTACAGCCGTTGATACTGCCCCGCGGCGCGTCGATCGTCCACTCGACGGGCATACCGGCCTGCACGGTGATGGCGGGATAGCTCCCCGGCCGCAATGTGCTGCGCACGATCTGCCGCCCGTCCTCGATGGCGACCGGGGAACTGTCCGCCGTTTCGCTCGCCGCCTGTCCGGGCAGGAAGTCGAGCGACAGCCCGGACAGGCTGAAGCCCTGCGAGAACATCGACAGGCCGAGAACGACGACCAGCGAGGCGCCGATCGTCACGACCTTGCGCGTGAACTTTCTGCCGAGCAGAGAACTCAAGGCCCCGAGTCCGAACATGAGGGGAACCGTGCCGAGGCTGAACGCGAGCATGGACAGCGCGCCGCGCAGGAGACTGCCCGCGGACAGCGCGTAAAGCTGCATGGCCTGCAGGGGACCGCAGGGCATGAGACCGTTCAAAAGTCCGATGAGCAGGGGACTGCCCGATCTGTCCTTTTCGGCGTCGATCCGCTCCGCGAGGCCGCGCGGCAGGCGCGGCGCGAGACGGCGAAGCCCGGGGAAGAGGCCGAGCATATTGAGTCCCACGATGATCATGAACGCGCCCGCGATGAGCTGCACGGCGCCCCGGAACAAGCCCGTGGGCGTGAACACGCCGCCCAGCGCGCCGACTGCGGCGCCGACCGCCGTATAGGAGATCACGCGACCGAGATTATAAAGGAAGCTCGGGCGCAGCGCGGCGAGCTTTCCGCCGCCGTCTCCCCCGCCCGGCCGCGGAATGCAGCGCGACAGGTTGAGGCCGCCGCACATGGCGACGCAATGCAGGGAAGTCAGAAGCCCGAGGAGCGACAAAAGGCCGTAGCCCATGCCGGACTCGGCGGTCGGGAATACGTTGAAAAAGCCCGTCAAACGATAGTGCCTAAGGAGCATGTACGCGGCGAGAAAAAGCAGCAATACGCCGGCGGCATCGCCGCCCCGCGGCGCGGCGGTCCCGCCGTCGAGAACGCGATAATCCATCCTCTCCAGAATGGCCGCGATCTCCCGCAGCGTAATGATGTCCGTGTCGTAGACGACTACGGCGGTCCCGGCGCCGTAGTCCGCCTCGGCGGACGCGATGCCGGCCGTGCTTCGCAGTCTCCGTTCTATCTTGCTTTGGCAGGCGGCGCAATACATACCGCCGATGTGCAGCTTCTTCGTTTTCAATCCCGATTCCATCGGCGGCGAACGCCTCCTTTCCCCGATTGCCTCCAGTCTACCGGGGGAATGTGTGCGAATTATGCGGATGCGATTTTTTTTAAATCAGCGGCATGGAATTTTCGGCGATTGCGGTCGCTTCGATTCAGCAACCGCGCAGAGAGAAAGACCTTTCCGGCCCTTGGCTTTTGTCCAGATACTGCGTCAGCTTGTCGATAACATCGTCGAAATCGAGCGGTTTGCCGATGTGGTCGTTCATGCCGGAGGCGATGCAGCGTTCGATATCCTCGCGGAATACGTTCGCCGTCATCGCGATGATCGGCACGCTTTGGGCCGCCTTATTGTCGAGCGCGCGTATGCGGGCCGTGGCCTCGTAACCGTCCATTTTGGGCATTTGCACGTCCATGAATATCAGATCGTAGCGCTCCGGCGCGTCGCTGTAGAGCCGCAGGGCTTCCAGACCGTCCTCCGCGTAATCGATCGCAAGCCGCGTGGGTTCGAGCAGGGCCGCCAGAATCTCGCGGTTGATCTCCACATCCTCCGCCACGAGCAGACGCGCGCCCGAAAAATCGATGTCCTCATGCGCGTCTTTCGCCTCCTTTTCGTAGGGCGCCACCCCGAGGCATTCGTTTATGCAGTCGGCGATCGCGGACGGGAAGAGCGGCTTTGACATGAATCGGTCAACGCCGGCCTCCTTTGCGTCGTTCTCGATTGTGCCCCATTCCGCCGCGGAGATCATGATCACCATGGACTGCGCGGCTTTCTTCTCCCGAATGCGGCGCGCCAGCTCCACGCCGTCCATGCCGGGCATACGCCAATCCACGAAATACACGTCGTACGCGCCGTTTTTCTCTATGACGGAGATGGCCTCGCCGCCGCTTTCCGCGACATCGCATTTGATACCCAGCCGGAGCGCCGTATCGAGAAAGAATTCCCGAATTTCTTCGGCGTCGTCCACAGCCAGCATCCGGATGTTTTTTCGGTTTACGTCGGGATTGAGTAAACCCTGCCGGTCGTCATGCGCCGTGCCGCGCCCGCATTTCACGGTAAACCCAAAGGTCGCCCCTCGGCCGAGCTGCGAATCCACCCATACGCGTCCGTCCATCATCTCCACGATCCGCTTCGATATGGCGAGTCCCAGACCCGTGCCGCCGAATTTGCGCGAGGTGCCGACCTCCGCCTGCTGAAAGGAGGCGAACAGGCGCGTCTGCTGCTCCGGGCTGATCCCGATGCCGGAATCCGTCACCTCGATGCGGAGCGTGCATGCCGCTTCCTCTTCGCTTTCGAGCATCGCGCGGAGTTTGACGGTCCCGTTTTCGGGCGTAAATTTCACCGCGTTGCTCAGGAGATTTGTGATCACCTGCGTCAAACGCTGATCGTCGCCGATGAGGTTTCGCGGGATATGCTTGTCGATGTACACCGTGAAGTTGTGGTGCTTCTCTTCGACGCGGAAGTTTATGACGTTTACAACCCTTTGCAACATCCTTTCAAAATCGAATTCCTCATAGGACAGCTCCAGCTTGTTTGCCTCTATCTTCGACATATCCAGTATATCGTTGATGACGCCGAGCAGGTGGGAGGACGCCGCCTCTATCTTCTCAAACGCGTAATTCTTGCGCTCGACATCGGACGCCGCGTACCCGATGGCGGTCATGCCTATGATGGCGTTCATCGGCGTGCGTATCTCGTGCGACATGTTTGAAAGAAAATCGGCCTTGGCCGCGGACGCGTCCTCGGCGCGTTTGCGCGCGTCGTTGTATACCTTGTTCTGGAATTTGATGATGAATCCGACGGCTATGCTGCTCAGGATTACAGTGATTGCGTTGTCCGAATACTGCGTAAATTCGTTGGCGAAGTGCGTGACGAGATCCGGGCGGAAGTAGCTGCCGAATATGCAGGCGTTCACGATCGCGAGGTACAAGGCGATCATGATAACGCAATCCTTCCCGTCCAGCAGCAGAAAGATGATGATCGAACCCATCAGCATGTACATCATAATGCCGCTG
>JAITLA010000018.1 GCA_031278145.1 Eubacteriales Family XIII. Incertae Sedis bacterium | reverse complement strand
ACATATTGACATTTATCTATATGAATGATATGCTTAGAATCCGATTACGGTGTTTGAGAAGGAGGATTCGCGATGAAAACCTACTACAATCCGGAAGATCTCGCCGCGTTCGGCGATATGGGAGAAAACGCGCCCGCGCTCTGGGAGAAGTTCATGGCATATTACGGCGCCGTGTTTGAGGAAGGCGCTCTGACGGCACGGGAGAAGGCCCTCATCGCGTTCGGGGTCGCCCACGCCGTACAGTGCCCGTATTGCATCGATTCCTATACGCAGACGCTGCTGCGGATGGGCGTGAACCGGGAGCAGATGATCGAGGCCGTGCACGCGGCGGCGGCGATCTGCGGCGGCGCCACGCTCGCCCACGGCATGCAGGCGAAAAACGTCATCCGGGCACTCGAACTGTAGGCGATGGCGAACAAATACGCGGAACGCGTGAAGGGCTTCCCCTCCTTCGGCGACAGGGAGGCATGCCGGAAATTCGGCGCGGCGCTCCCGTCGCTCGGCACCATGCAGGCGAATATCGGGAGAAGATGCAATCTCGCCTGTAAGCATTGCCATATGGACGCCGGGCCGGACCGCGCCGAAGTCATGCGCAAGGACATCATGCAAGCCTGCCTCGACGTCTTTGAAAAGCGGGGCTTCAAAACCCTCGATATCACGGGCGGCGCGCCCGAGCTCAATCCGGATTTCCCTTGGTTTGTGCGAGAGGCCGCGAGGCGCCGGATTCACACCATCGTCCGGACGAATCTCGCCGTACTCGGGGAAAGCGGCTTCGAGGCTTTCCCCGAGCTTTACGCGGAGAACGGCGTGGAGATCGCCGCCTCGCTGCCGTATTACGCGGAAGCGGACACGGACAGGCAGCGCGGCAAGGGCGTATTTTCGGCAAGCGTATCGGCGCTGCGCAGGCTGAACGATCTGGGCTACGGCACAAAACCCGAACTCGCGCTGCATCTCGTGTACAACCCCGGCGGCGCGTTCCTGCCCGCGAATCAGGAAAGTCTGGCGGCCGAATTCAGAAAGAAGCTGGCCGCCTCGCACAAAATCGCGTTCGACAATCTCTACGCAATCACAAACAGCCCGATTGGGCGCTTCGGCGATTTCCTTGATCGCAGCGGCAATCTGACGGGATACATGAACCGCTTGATCGCCGCGTTCAATCCCGCCGCCGTCGAGAATATGATGTGCCGCAATCAGATCTCCGTCGATTGGGACGGCTCGCTGTACGACTGCGACTTCAATATCGCGCTGGGCCTGAAAGCCGCCGTCCCGGGCCGCATCCGGGATCTCCCCGCGCTCGGGGGACGCGAGATTGTGTTCGGCAACCACTGTTACGCCTGTACGGCGGGGGCGGGCTCAAGCTGCGGCGGCGCCACGGCGTAAGCGTAACGAACCCTAAGGATTCGTTACGGAACAAACCGGACATTTGGCTTGCCTTTTTTCCGCCGAACTGTGTTGCAAAGCCTCGCCGAACCTTAGGGTTCGTCTGCGTTTTGCGCCTTGCTCGACGAAATAAATCCTGCGCCGAATTTGTCAACTTTATTCCGTAACGAACCCTAAGGAGGACGGCGATGCGGATCGACAAACGCCTGCATGACATACTCGACAGGGCCTACGCCGGCATTTCCCCGGGCCGCGCGGATTGCGCCCATATGCTCGCGTTTGATGAGAATTCCTTGGAATCGCAGATTATGCGCGCCGTCGCAACGGACATCGTCCGCGGCGGCAACGACAATTCCGCGGTCATACTGGGGCAGATCGGCCTGGAGATGGCGCCCTGTCCCGGCAATTGCGGCTTTTGCTCCTTCGGGAAGGATCACACGAGCCTCGCGTCGTATCGCGTCGGCGATGAAGATTTTGTCGCGAAACTGACCGATTTTACGAAGGACGACGACCTGTACGGCCTGTATCTCATGTGCATGCACGAATACGATTTGGACTTTTTCCTCGACAGGGTCAAGCTGGCGAAGCAGCTGATCAAGGGCTCCACGCAGCTGCTCTCGAACGTCGGGGACAGCGACGCCGATGCGTTTTTGGAGATGAAAAAAGCGGGCGTCACGGGCGTATACCACGTCTGCCGCCTCGGAGAGGGTTGCGTGACCGCGCTGGACCCGGAGCGGCGGTTGAAGACGATGCGCGGCGCGCTCGACGCGGGGCTTCAAATATTCAGCTGTCTGGAGCCCATCGGCCCGGAGCATACAATCGAGCAGCTTGTGGACAATATGTTCATCGGAATCGAGCTCGGTTGCACGCAGCACGCGGCAATGCGGCGGGAACCCGTGCCGGGGTCGCCCCTCGCCGGCCGCGGGCAAATTTCCAATCTGCGCCTGGGGCAGATTACGGCGGTCGTCGCCCTGGCGACGTTTTCCATGCCGACGATGACCTATATAGGCGTTCACGAGCCGACCGAGATCGGTTACGTTTCCGGCGCAAACGTCGCCACCGCCGAAACGGGCGTCAACCCGCGCGATCACGTGGCCGAAACCTCCGCCAATCGCGGCATGGATATGGCGGCTTGCAGAAAGATGCTGTTTGACAGCGGGTTTCGGTATATCCGGCGCGGCGACGAAAGCAAGATACCGCTGACCTTGGAATATATCTCGGAACACGGTCAATCGCTTCTCGGAGAGCGCCCGTGAATCATCCGGCGGAAAACGGGGACCGCATCGTCTTCGATTGCGATAATACGTTCGGGGTACCCGCGCACCCCTTTGACGACGGCTTGGCCTTGCTGTACCTGCTCGGCAAGCGGGCGCCGCTCGTCGGCGTCACCGCAACCCACGGAAACGCCGGCGTTGACGTGACATATGAGAATACGAGAAGGATGCTTCGCGATTTTGGCAGGACGGAAATCCCCGTCGTAAAGGGCGGGGCGTCGAAGGACGACCGCCGCTCGGAAGCGGCGCATTTTTTGGTCCGGCAGGCCGATGCATGCCGCGGCGGGCTGAGAATCCTCGCCACGGGGGCGCTCACAAACCTCTGTGCCGCACACGAACTCGATTCCGGTTTCTTCGGCAAAATCAAAGAACTCGTCCTCATGGGCGGCATCACCGAAGCGTTGTTCCCGGGTGGCGTCGGGCCGGATGAGCTCAATTTTTCATGCGACCCTGAAGCGTCCCATTGCGTGCTGACAAACGGGAAAAACATCTCGATTGCGACGGGAAACAACTGCCTTCCGGCGTATATTCGCCGCGACGAATACGAAACGCGCCTGACCGCCGCAAACAATCCGGTCGGGCTGTATATCCGCGAGCAAACGAGAAGCTGGCTCGACGCGAAGGCGAAGATGTACGGCCTCGACGGTTTTTACGCGTGGGATGCGGTCGCGGCCGTATATCTGTTCGAAAAGCGCTTCTTTGAGGATTGCGCATATCGCTGCGCCCCCGCGTCGTCCGATCTCGCGCGCGGATACATAGGGCAAGCGGACGGCGCGTCGGCGCGCACCCTGAACCTTCCGCTGCTCCGCGATGCCGAGGCCTTTGCCCGGGAGTTGTACGGAGCCTGGCTCGGCTTGTGAAGCAAAAGCATCGTTACAGTTCAATTTTGGCTCCGTCCAACATTCGGCTTCGCCTCATTCCTCCGTTCGCCCGAGGCTCACTTCGCTGTCCTGTTTTACACTGCGGCTAAAGCCGCGTAAAACAGGCAATTTTGAAGCGCCAAAGGCGCGTTGCTCATTTTCCCCTTGCTTTAGTACACACGGGGACGGTTCTTTTGTGTATTGGGCAGGTTTGGCACTGTGGCCCGTGCCGGTAAATCGCGCAATTCCAACATTGTATGTGTTACACAAATGAACCGTCCCCATGTGT
>JAITLA010000005.1 GCA_031278145.1 Eubacteriales Family XIII. Incertae Sedis bacterium | reverse complement strand
TGGCGCTTCAATTTTGCCTGTTTTACGCGGCTTTAGCCGCAGTGTAAAACAGGACAGCGAAGTGAGCCTCGGGCGAACGGAGGAATGAGGCGAAGCCGAATGTTGGACGGAGCCAAAATCGAATAATAATTTAAGTATTTCAAATAAATTGTTGACACGGATCTTCAATCCATATACTAAAAGAAGCAAAAGGGTATGCCGTTTGGCGGATCCGCTCCCCCGTCCGTTTTCGCTCAAATCGAGCGTGAAAAGATGTGGTGCTATGCTCGAACTCGTGACGTATGGCGGACTTTTCGCGTACACATTGGTTCTGATAGCCATAGCGACTCTGATCCGCAGAGTTAAAAAGCAGAAACCGCCGATCTTACGAAAGGCGGTTTCTACGTCCCAAAATTCCGGGAGTTGACCGTAATAGTCGGCTTTTGCAAGAGGTCTGAACTGTAACGTGCAATCTCCACATATAAACGAAAAATCGCAAATCCACTTGAAATGTCGCAAAAGATGTGATAGACTGACATCTGCGTTATTATGGGCGATCCTCCGGCGGGGATACGCGCGGCGCTCGTCCGCGCGAGAAAGCAAGCCTGCCGCGAACGCCCGAGAGCAGATAACGACAAGATTGCGCAGGATTTTTTTCGGCCGGCGCGAAGCGCGAGCGAGGAGTGAAGCGCGCGTGCGAGAGCACGTAAGCGAGCCCCACGCGAGCGGCGACAAAGCCCGACGGAAAAAGTGGCCGTGATTGCGCAGGATTTTTTCCGGCCGGCGCGAAGCGCGAGCGAGGAGTGAAGCGCGCGTGCGAGAGCACGTAAGCGAGCCCAGAGCGAGCGGCGACAAAGCCCGACGGAAAAAAGACAAGCAAGGAGGTATGACAATGGATGTTATAAGCGCAGTATCACAAGAATATTTAAAAAGCGATATCCCCTCTTTCAACGTCGGCGATACCGTTAAGGTCCACATCAAGATCGTGGAGGGCAGCCGGGAGCGGATTCAGATCTTCGAGGGTTTTGTTCTGAAGAAGCAGAACGGCGGCATCAGCCGGACCTTCACGGTCAGGCGGATCGCATCCGGCGTCGGCGTCGAAAAGACGTTCCCGCTGCATTCGCCGCGCATAGACAAGATCGAGCTTGTGCGGCAGAGCGATGTCCGCAGGGCCAAGCTGAACTACATGCGGCAGCGGACCGGCAAGGCGGCGCGGCTCAAGGCGAAGGAAGTCCGTCGATAAAGACGGGCGTTTCGGCGATTTGCGCGCAACGGGAATCGAGCGACGATAAGCGACGCACAGAGAATGATCGGGAACCCCCGCGGGTTCCCTGTTTTTGCATGCAAGCATGCCATTACAATAGGACGAAAGCGGGCGGCATGGACGACATCAACTGGTATCCGGGACACATGAAGAAAACGCGCGAGCTGATTCACGAGAACCTGAAGCTCGTGGATGTCGTTCTCGAGCTTGTGGACGCGCGCATTCCCGCATCCGGCAGGAATCCGATCTTGGACGCGCCGGCGCGCGGCAAGAAACGCTTCGTGCTGCTGAACAAGAGCGATCTCGCCGACGAGGCGGAGAACGCGAGATGGCTGGAGCATTTTCGCGCTTCCGGGGAGGATGCTTTGCTCTTGAACGGCGTGAGCGGCGCGGGCGTCGGCGCCCTGCTCCGAGCGCTCACCGCCTTTCGGGACGGAAGGCGGGCGCGCGCCGCGCAAAACAGACCGCTCCGGCTTATGGCGGTCGGCGTGCCGAACGTCGGCAAATCATCGCTGATCAACCGTTTGGCCGGCAGAAAAAGCGCCAAGACGGGGGATCGCCCCGGCGTCACGCGGGGCAAGCAGTGGCTGAGCCTCGCGAACGGCATGCAGCTTTTGGACACGCCCGGCATCCTTTGGCCCAAGTTCGAGAATCGGACGGTCGGGCTCAGATTGGCCTTTTGCGGGTCTGTTCGGGATGAAATATTGGATACGGAGGAGCTGGCTGCGGAGCTTTTGCGCGATCTGCTCGCCGTACCGGCGCACGCCGACCTCGTGGCGGCGCGCTATCGCCTGGATCCGCAAGGCCCCGACGAGGCCGCTGCCGTTCTGGAGGCTGTGGCGATAAAGCGCGGTTTTCTGTTGTCCGGGGGGCGCGCGGACCGCGCGCGGGCCGCGAAGACCTTGCTCGACGAGTTTCGTGCGGGACGGATGGGCCGCATCACGCTCGAGCGTGCGCCGGTCCGATAAGGCGGAGGTATTGCCGTGAACAAGCGGGAGCGGGAAGCATATCTCGCGCGGCGGATGGTCGAGCTGCGCGCCTTCGAGCAGGCGCTCCGCGAGAAGGGCGTCCTGTTCATAGCCGGCGTCGATGAAGTGGGCAGGGGTCCCCTGGCCGGTCCCGTGGCGGCGGCCGCGGTGGTGCTCCCGCCCGATTTTTCGGTTCTCGGCGTGGACGATTCGAAGAAGTTGTCCGAGAAGCGCCGTGAAGCGCTCGACGAACGCATACGCGCGGAAGCACTCGCCTACGGGCTGGCCTTCATCGACAACCGCGCGATAGACGAGATCAATATCCTGGAAGCCACGAAGCTGGCCATGCGCGGGGCCGTCGAGGAGGCCGCGCGCATGTTGGCGGGCAGCGATACCGCGCCGGGGCTTCGCGGCACAAGCACCGCGCCGGCGGTGATCGAGCACGTTCTGGTGGACGCGCTGCACATCCCGGGCCTCGACCCACCGCAGACGGCGTTGATCAAGGGCGACGCGCGCAGCGTTTCCATCGCGGCCGCCTCAATCGTGGCGAAGGTCGCACGCGACCGGCTGATGCGCGCGTATCACAAGCTGTATCCCGCCTATGCCTTCGACAAAAACAAGGGCTACGGCACGAAGGCGCATATCGCGGGCATCGCGGCGGAGGGCCTTTGCCCCCTGCACCGCCGGAGCTTTTGCGGGGCCTTCGTCGCCGGGCACGCGGACGGCTGAGAGGCCCGAAGCCGCGGGAGGCCTGCTTGCGCGTGAAAGTTGTTTGCACGCCGGCTGTGAGATTGAAAAAGAAAATCGATTGATTCAACGCCAAAACAATCGCTTGCGGTACCCGTAGCCGTTGCATCGCAACGGCTACGATGCTTTATACCGTCGAAGTCGGGGAGGCGACGGGCATTGCGCCGCAACGGCAAATATTTGTACACGTGTGCGTACTTTTGTACATGCGGACATGCTATGGTATGATACTGTGGCAACCATCGCAACGAAAAGGACAGGAGGACTGCGCCGATGTACACGAAAAGCTATCTGATCGAGGTCGAAAAACCCGCCGCCGAGGATATGGACATCCTGCTCTCCCGCATCGACGACTTCAACCACAGGCACTGCCTTATGCTGCCGTGCCTCAATAAAGACAGCGACAAAATCAGCTTTGTCCTTGTGCAATCGGAGAAACAAAAGGCGAGCGAGATCAAAAAAAATCTGACCGAGGTGTTTGGCCGGCCGGTGTCCTATGCGCCGCTCGATCCACACGCGGCTACGGAGGAACAGCGCAAATCCATGCAGACGGGAAAACGCCTACTCGCCAACGGCGACTACCACTGCGGCAATCGGAGTATTCGCTTTACGAACAAAAGCACGGAGGAATGCTTGCGGGAAATCGACGACATGGTGGGTTTCTCCGGCTTCAAGGCCGCTTGCAAGCAGATCCGCACGTATCACGGCCACGCGAAAAAATTGAACAAGCGCAGCAATTATAATCTCATGTTGGTGCTTGACGGCAAGCTTGACCTCGATATATTCGTCGAACACATCTACGACTTGTACGCTTCGCTTGGAATAATCACCGATCCCCACATCGCGCGCGGCGACTTGGATGATGCGTATCACAGCGACTGGGACACAGCCTATCTTTTTTCGATTGAAGAAAACCGGCAATTCTATGACGACGCGGATCATCTTTTGGATATCGGTTTGAATAAGCGATGCATAAAGCTTTGCAAGCGCGATACCGTATACGTGGGCGCATGTGACAAGAGGCAATACGAAAAGCTTGCGCGGACGGACAGCTTCCGGCGCCTGTTTCCGCAAAGCGTCGAGATCGGTGAAATAAGCGGGGTTGAGATGTTGGAATTCATGAAAAGAGAGGCTGCGAGCCACGGTTTTGCGCTCGATGAAAAGGGTATTGCGGACTCCGCCTTGCTCGACTGCAACCTCGAATACCTCAAGGCGCAAATCGGTATCGCCGTAAAGAGCAAACTGATGAGCGAGCGTTGCGTTGCGATCCTGACGGCTTCCGATTTTGAAGCGCAAAAGAAGGCCGCCAAAAAATCCGCCTTTGACGAGCTCGAAGCGCTCATCGGGCTTGCCGGCGTGAAAAACTGCGTCAGGGAGATCTCGACCTTTCTCAAGAACAGGGGCAAGGACGCGCTCCCCTGTTTGCACATGGTCCTTCGCGGCAACCCCGGAACGGGCAAGACGACGGTCGCGCGGCTCATAGGCAAAATCTTCGGCGAAATAGGCGTCTTGAAAAAGTCCGATCTGTTTGTCGAAGCCGACAGAAATACGCTCGTGTCGAAATACCTCGGCGGCACGGCGGCGCAAACGGCGGCGATCATCGAAAAGGCGCGCGGCGGCGTGCTGTTCATAGACGAAGCCTACGCGCTCAACAACGGGGAAAAATACGACTACGGCAATGAGGCAATCGCCACGCTCGTCAAACGGATGGAGGATTATCGGCAGGATTTCGTTTGCATTATGGCCGGTTACACGAAGGAGATGAACGACATGCTGCATATGAATCCGGGCCTCCGCGAACGCGTGCAATTTCACATCGACTTCCCCGATTACGACGCCGAAGAGTTGACGGCGATCTTCTCCGCCCTGTGCAAAGCGGACAAATACAGCATGTCGGGCAAGGCGAAAGCGCGCATAAACGAATACTTTACTAAAGTAGTAACAAATAAAGACGAAAACTTCGCCAACGGCCGGATCGCCCGGAAGGTCTTCGAGCGGATACGCCTGAAACAAGCGCTGCGGACAAGGAGCAACGGCATCGCCGCCGGCGACGCGGAAGCGGCCTTCGCGGAGAACGACCTCGCGGCGCTCTGCTCAAACGAGAACGCGAAAAGGACAATCGGCTTTGGCGCCGGGTAATGGACGAAGCAAAATTTGAATATTTACAAAACTTGCGCCTGGTGGTATAATAGACCAAAACGGCTGAAAAGACGGATCGTGCATGAGAACAGTTTGCCCAAACGATGCAGGTTGTGAACAATTCATTATAATGAAAAATGGAGGAAATGTCATGAATTCCATAGTGGCGAAGCAAGAAGAACTGTTCAAAGAATGGCAAGAAACCAGGCATTATGATTACTTTGTGAAAGATGGGATTTTTGATCCGAAAATCTGGGGCGAGCAGAAGTGCAAGTTGCTGTTTGTTCTCAAAGAAGCCAATTGGGAGGGTGAAAATGTTGACTTGCGCAGTTGGATAATGGGAGAGCAGAGCCCTACTTATTGGAAAACATGGAATAATATAGCAAGATGGACAAAGGCTTTGCTTGCCCCGGGTGAGTATCCGAAATATGTTTCAAATGCGGATAAAACCTATTGGCTGAGCAAAGTCGCATTTCTCAACTTGAAAAAAGTCGGCGGCAAAGCGATTGCAGACAAAAAGTGCATTCAACAATACGCAAAAAATGATGCGGAATTCATACGAAAGCAGATTATTCTGTACGCTCCGAATATCATCATATGCTGCGGGAGAGGAACGGGAGGAAATGCCGATCTGCTTTACAACGAGGTATTTAAAACAGATGAACTGAGTGATTGGAAAAAACCCATTTTGAGTTACAACTATTTTACGGTTTCCATAAACCGTTCAAAAAAAATCCCGGTCGTGTCTTTTTACCATCCACAAATGCGCCGCAGCCATGAATTGCTTAAAAAAAGATATGAAGAAATGATAGAGATCGGCAAATATTTAAGAGAAAACGAATTGAACCAATAATCGGAGGGAACGGCGAATACGCGCGCACATTCCGGACACATTCCCACACAGAATAACGGCTCGCCGGCGAAACAATTCCCAGAGGCCGTTTTTTTATATGCGACCCTTGTAAGCCGAATGCGTTTATACCGGTTGACGGGCCGGAAGAAACCATTCGCACCGGCATAACATTTGCGCGGCTGTACAGATTATTGTACAGTCATACGCAGTATACTTATCGTGTGGAACGATAGCCCCGGCACAAAGGAAGAGGCCACTGAAAAAGTCGGCATTGGGCGCAGAACACATGGGGACGGTTCATTTGTGTAACACATACAATGTTGGAATTGTGCGATTTACCGGCACGGGCCACAGTGCCAAACCTGCCC
>JAITLA010000209.1 GCA_031278145.1 Eubacteriales Family XIII. Incertae Sedis bacterium | reverse complement strand
GAACCGAAGGAGGTGATGCCGCCGCAGGACAGATAGGTCTTTTTGCTGCCCCAGGTTTCCGCGAGCGCGCGGACGACGCGCGCGGGCACACCCGTGATGGCCTCCTGCCACGCGGGCGTCTTGGGGATGCCGTCCGTTTCGCCGCGCAGGTAGGCCGCCCACTTGTCGAGGCCTTGCGTCCGCTTTTCCACGTATTCCTTGTTGTACAGGCCCTCCTCGATCCATACGTTGGCGATGGCGAGCGCCATGGCCGCGTCGGTTCCGGGCCGAAGCGCAATCCAGCGGCCGCCGAGAAAGGCCGCCGTGGCGTTCAGATAGGGATCGATGTGCACCGCGGGAATCCCGAGGCTCTTGATCCACTCCCTGCGAATGGTTCCCTCCTGCCCGGCGTATACGCCGGAGGTGGATTCGGGGTCGGAGGACCAAAACACGATCAACTCGCTGTTTTGCATGCAGTCCTCCACCGTGGAATAGGGCTCCGGACCGCCGCGCCGCGCCGCGCCGCCGTAATGGTGCATGGCGCCCCAAGCGAAACCCTCCCAGGAATCGGGATTGTGGAGCACGGAGGTCGCGCCGATGCAGTTGAAGAAGCGCTTGGCGGCGGAGATGTAATATCCCAGATTCCCCCACAGGTGGTGGGAGCCGCTCGACCAGAACACGGCGCCGGGGCCGTGGGTTTGCCGCACGCGCACGATCTCGTCCGCGACGAGGCTGAAGGCTTCGTCCCAAGAAATGCGCTCATAGCCCGAGATCCCTCTGTTCTCGGGATGCCGCTCCCCCTTGGGGTCCCAGTCCGTCCGCTTCATCGGGTGGAGGATGCGATCCGGGGAGTAGACGAGGCTCTTCCAGCCCATGGCGTAGGCCGTCGCCGTTGAGCGCTTCGGCGGCGTGAAGTTTTTGCCGCGCGCGGTGATCGTCCAGGGCGCGGCGTCCGTTTCGTCGAATTCCACGGGCGTGACGCGCACGATTTTACCGTCCTTCACATACACGAACAGGGGCCCGCCGTTGGTGCCCGTGACATAGCGCGTTTCGCCGTTCGGCAGCTTTGTGCCGAAGTTGCGGAGAAAGAGGATGTCGAAGGCGAAGACCTTTAGGAGCAGGGAACTGAACCACATGGCCTTCTCATCGGGTCCGACGAGCCAAAGGTTTCCGTTTTTGGCGGCGGACACGAAGGCCTCCTCCTTGCCGAGCATCTGCCCCAGCATGACCGCGCGGGCGCAGGCAACGTCCTCGAAGATCATGGACACGTCCGCTTCGTCGTCGTAGACGCCGTCCTTGCCGGAGCATACGCCGCCGCGGAAATAGATCAGACGTCCGTATTTGTTGTCCCGCGTCTTGAGCTCCACCGCGATGTGCTGCTCCCGCAGCTCGTTCTTGAATTCTTCGCTCAAGGTCGCGAGGACGTTGAGCAGCTTGTCGAGGGTGAAGAGCGTGCTGATCAGGAATGTCTTGTCAAACAGATCGACGGCCTTTTTCGCAATTGAACTTCCCATGTTTGCCTCCGTTGCGGCCTTTCGGCCGCCACAAATTTCCTTCGCTCGGAAAACGTCGCCCGTCGCGCGCGGTCCCGCGGGGCGGCGCATCCTCAGCCTTGATGATACTCCACGCCTTTCGCGCCGCGCGGATAGGTCCAGCTCTCGATTGCCTTGCCGAGGGACAGGACGCGGCAGGTCCCGCATTCCAAACAACCCTCGTAATTGAAGGACAGCTTCCCGCCTTCATGGCTGTAAAGGTTCGCGGGGCAAGCCATCACAAGCAGATCGATCTCTTTTTCGTCGTTATAGCCCTCATGCAAGGCAATGTGCGAGCCCTGTTCATCGACCTTGAAGCGGACAAGACCAAGCTTGTCGTCCACTCGCATTGCCGCCATAAGCGATCCCTCCTTTCGTTTGCCGCAAATCGGCCGGGTCGATTCGCGGATTGGCTCGACGGCGCCGGCTTCGCCGCCTCGATTTTGAACGACGGTGTCAGTCCCCCGCAGGCCGGAAACGGGCGCCGCTTACAAGGTGCCCCAAGCCTTCGCGCCCAGCTTGACGAACTCCGCCGGACCGACGGCGCGCGCGGCGGCGACGGCGAGCGCGGACGGCTTTTTGGGCGCCGTGCCGTCCACCCGGAAGATCCCGCCCAGGATCTCGGCGGCCATGGCGGGAAACTCGTTGTAGATCTGCCGCGTATCCATCAACGCGGGCATGTTTTGATAGTGCCGCAGATCCCGCATGACGAAGCTGCGCTCCAGCAGGGTTTGGTAATGGGAGAGGCCGGCCTCGGAAAAATCCTCCCGCCGTTTCGCCCGGATGATGGTTTCCGCGGCCAAGCGCCCGGATTCGATGGCGAAATCCATGCCGCGAAAGCTGTAACCCATGTTGATCACGAAGCCGGCGGCGTCGCCCGCCACGAGCACGCCGTTCCAAAACAGCTCGGGCATCATGTGATAGCCGCCTTCGGGGACCAGATGGGCCGCGTATTCCAGCAGCTCGCCGCCCGCGATCAGCGGGGCAATCGCGGGATGGGCCTTGAAGCGCTCCACCATGTCGGGGACCTTCACGGCCTCGCCGCTTCCGATGTGCGCCAAGGTGACGACCGTTCCGAGGGAAACGCCGCTTCCGTTGGTGTACAGGAAGCCGCCGCCGACCGCGCCCCCCGTGGGGTATCCGGCCGCCAAGCACGCGACGCCCTCTCCCGGCGCCACGCCGAAGCGTTCCGAAACGGTCTTTTCGTCCAGCCCGATGACCTCTTTGACGCCCACGGCCACCTGATGCGGCGCCAATGCCTTTTTCATGCCGAGCTTTTGCGCCAAGAGGGAATGCACGCCGTCGGCCAGCAGCACGACATCGGCGTACAATGCGTCCTCGCCCGCGATCACGCCGCAGACCCGCCCCTTCTCCTGCAGCAGCTTGTCCACGCGTATGCCGGTCACGTACATCGCGCCGGCCTCCTCGGCTCGCTCGGCCAACCACGGATCGAGCTTGGCGCGCAGCACCGAATACGAAGCGCCGGCGGGTTCCTTCAGGCTCTCGTCGCCGTATTCGATGGTCGTCGCCCCGGATTCGGTCATGAGCAGGATGCGTTCCTTCACGATCCGACGCTCCAGCGGCGCGCTTTCCGCAAAATCGGGAATGAGCTTCTCCAAGCTGTGGGCGTAGAGCCTGCCGCCCGTCACATTCTTGGCGCCGCAGGCCGTTCCGCGTTCTATGACCGCCGTTTCAAGGCCCGCCTTCGCGAGCGTATAGGCGGCCGCCGAGCCCGCCAATCCGCCCCCGACGATGATGGCGTCGAATTTTTCCTCACTCATGGCATACCTCTCTCACTCCTGTTAAGAAAACTCTTTGCCCCAGTCTAAACCATGGTGTA
>JAITLA010000165.1 GCA_031278145.1 Eubacteriales Family XIII. Incertae Sedis bacterium | reverse complement strand
CGCATCCAGGCCTCGGGCGGCGGCGTGTCCTCCCGCCGGGTTTTTATGACCTTGTCGAACTTGGGCGAGCCGAGGGCGACGAACTTCTCTTCCGCGCGCCCGAAGCGCCCCTTCCACCCGAGCTCTTTGTCGAACCGCTTGTAATGCTCGATGTAAGATCGCCGCACGGCCTCGGACTGCAGGATCACGCGGTGCGCGTACACGATCCCGGGCAGCCTGCCGTAATGGTCCGCAACGGTGTCGTCCGCGAGCACGAAGTACGGGATGTGGCAGAGCAGCTCCGTAAACCCGCGCAGCCGCTTGCCGTAGAAGTCCGGGTGGACGCTCGCGTTGCTCACGTCGTCGTCGTAGGGATAGTGCGTGAAGATCGCGTCGGGACGCCGTGCCTCGATGTCGTATTCCCGCCAGTCCGTCACGGGGATGTCCCGCGGGTATTCGTCCGCGTCGCAGTGCATCCTTCCGAGCGTGCCGTCCGGGTTCAGCTCGTACCACGGGACGGGCACGACGTAAGCGTCGCAGGCCGGGTCCTCCCTCGCCGCGAGATACACGCTCTCGAGCGCGTCCCACATGCTGAGCCTGTAGGGGAGGAACACGACCTCGATCCGGTCGGGCGCAAGCTCGCTCCCCACGCCGTTTTCGAGCTTGATCAGCTGCCTCTTGAGCCGCTTCTCACCGACCGCGCCCTCGCCGGCCGCGAGAAGCAGATCGCGGTATTCCTCGAGCAGCGCGACAAGCTTCGAGCCCGCGCCGCATTCGCGCTCCGCGAAGGCGTGTATGGAGAGGGCGCCCTCCAGGCACTCCGCGTATAGCCCCGCCGCTTGCGCTTGCTCGATTGTCTTGAGTAGCTCCAATATTTGTCGTTGTTGGTGTTTTCTCATGTGTTTATTGTAATATAATATGGGGACAATGTTCGCGCAAACCGCGATGCACGATATATGGGGACAATGTTCGCAAACATACTGCAATATTTATCGGCACAAAGGCCGCAAACTTTAGGTGGTTTTGTCGGGCTGCCGCCGGCGCGCCGGCCGACAGGGAGCATTTCCCCGCCTGTCACGGATATCGCTCCTTTATTGTATACCTTTGCCGTCCGGAACGCAATGGATTTCGAACAAACATATCCTATTTGTTATTGTTGTGGTGTTATTGTTCAAATTGTTGAACGGATGTTTTGAGGGGACAAGGGCGTTGCCTGTTTTGCGCGGCTTCAGCCGCAATGCAAAACAGGACAGCGAAGCACCCGTTCGCTGCGCTCCGGGCATAAACGAACACAGTACCCGTTCGCTGCGCTCCGGGCATAAATGAGCGGAGCACCCGTTCGCTGCGCTCCGGGCATAAACGACCGGAGGAACGAGGCGAAGCCGAGTGTTGGCTTCCTCACGTAGCTTCGAGTACGCTGCGGGAGCCAAATAGGCCGGCAGAACCCGATCCGGACGAAATTATCGTAGGGTTTGAATAGTTTTGATTGAACCTTTGAATAGTAACTTTTACGGTCCGGTCGCGCAGGTCGCGTCAGGAAAAACGCTTGACAGCGCATTCCGTTTGTGATACAGTGATGCCGTGTCAAGAGATCCGCATTACAGGGGGTGGGAAATGCTGCTGGAGAATGCTTCCAGGATGAACCTGCTCTACGACTTTTACGGCGGTCTGCTGAAGAGGAAGCAGCGGGACATCTTCCGCATGTACTACGCGGAGGATCTGTCCTTGGCGGAGATCGCCGCCGATATACGCATCAGCCGCCAGGGCGTTCACGACGCCCTGAAACGCGCCGCCGCCGCACTCGAGGCATACGAGCGCGCGCTCGGGCTTGTGGCGAAGTACATGCTTGCCGAGCATACGATGGCGCTCGCCGGAGCGGCGTTGGAGCGGCTGGCCGCGGAGCGCGCGCGGGATTGCGAGCTGGCGGGCCGCCTGCGCGACATCCGCGCCATGCTCGACCGTCTGGAGATATGAGGGAGAGATTGAGAGATGGCTTTTGAAGGGCTTTCCGAAAAACTGCAAGGCGTATTCAAGAAGCTCAAGGGCAAGGGCGTGCTCACCGAGAAGGACATCGACGAGGCCATGCGCGAGGTGAAGCTGGCGCTTCTGGAGGCCGACGTCAACTTCAAGGTGGTGAAACAATTCGTCGCCGACGTGCGCGCCAAATCCCTCGGGGCCGAGGTGCTGGAGAGCCTGACGCCCGCGCAGCAGATGATCAAGATCGTGCAGGACGAGCTTGTGGGGCTGATGGGCGGCACGAACAGCCGGCTGACCTACTCGCCGCGGGGCTTCACGACGCTGATGCTGGTCGGGCTGCAGGGCACGGGCAAGACCACCACCTGCGGCAAGCTGGCCAAATACCTGAAGAGCAACGGGAAGAAGCCCATGCTGGCCGCCTGCGACGTCTACAGACCGGCCGCCGTGGATCAGCTCGTCATCGTCGGCGAAAGCGTGGGGACCCCCGTGTTTACAATGAAAGAATGCACGGATCCGATTGCGATTGCCGAGAGCGCCGTGCGGGAAGCGGAGATCAAGGGCTTTGACGTGCTGATCGTGGACACGGCCGGCCGCCTGCAGATTGACGAGGCCATGATGGACGAGCTGGTTCGCATCAAGAAGGCCGTGAAGCCGCATGAGATATTGCTCGTGCTCGACGCCATGACGGGGCAGGACGCCGTGAACGCCGCCGCCGGCTTCAACGAAGCCTTGGGCATAGACGGCATCATCATGACGAAGCTCGACGGCGACGCGCGGGGCGGCGCCGCGCTGTCCGCGAAGAGCGTGACCCGGCGTCCGATCAAGTTCATAGGCGTCGGGGAGAAGCTCGACGCCCTTGAGGCCTTCCATCCGGAGCGCATGGCTTCGCGCATACTGGGCATGGGCGATATGCTGAGCCTGATCGAGAAGGCGCAGGAGAGCTTCGACGACGCGCAGGCGGAAGCGCTCGAGCGCAAGATGAAGAAGAACGAGTTCACGCTCGAGGATTTTCTCGAACAGATTGGGCAGATCAAGAAGATGGGCGGTCTTTCGAAGCTCATGGACATGCTGCCCGGCATGGGCGGCCGCGCCGCGAATGTGAATATCGAGAACGGCGAGCGGGAATTTCGGCAGATGGAGGCCATCATTCATTCCATGACGAAGGAGGA
>JAITLA010000089.1 GCA_031278145.1 Eubacteriales Family XIII. Incertae Sedis bacterium | reverse complement strand
AACACGGATACGCGGGACGCGGACGCGACGCTGCGGCAGATCGACGCGCTTGCGGACGCGGGCTGCGATATCGTGCGCTGCGCGATCCCGGACGCCGAGGCCGCGGAGGCCTTTGGGCGCATCAAACGGTCGAGCCGCCTGCCCTTGGTGGCCGACATCCACTTCGATCACCGGCTGGCGCTCGCGGCGCTAAGGGCCGGCGCCGACAAGATCCGCATCAACCCGGGCAACATAGGCGGCCCCGAAGCCGTGAGGGCCGTCGTCGCGCTCGCGAAGGAACGGCGCGTACCGATCCGCGTCGGCGTCAACGCGGGTTCCCTCGCGCGCGGGCTTCTCGAAAAGCACGGCGGTCCCTCCGCGGCGGCCCTGGCGGAGAGCGCCCTCATGCAGGTCGCGGCCCTGGAAGCGCTTGATTTCTCTGATATCGTCGTTTCCGTGAAGTCCTCGGACCTCCGTGTGAACGGGGCGGCGCATGCGGCGGTGGCGGCCGAAACGGACTGCCCCTTGCACATCGGCGTCACGGAGGCGGGCTTCGGCCTCGGCGGGGAAACGCGCTCGGCCATCGGCGCCGGTGCGCTGCTCCTTTCCGGCATCGGCGATACGCTGCGGGTGTCCCTGACGGGCGATCCGGTGCGCGAGGTGCTGCTCGCCTCCGAGATATTGAAGTCGCTGGATCTGCGCGCGGGGAGCATCCGCCTGATCGCCTGTCCGACCTGCGGCCGCTGCCGCGTGGATCTTGAAGCCATCGCGCGCAGGGTGGCGGCGCGCGCGTCCGCCCTCGAAAGGGAGGCGCCGCGCGCGTCCTCCGTGTCCGTGGCCGTGATGGGCTGTGCCGTGAACGGGCCGGGCGAGGCGGCGCACGCCGATATCGGCGCGGCCTGCGGCGACGGCAGGGCCGTGATCTTTCAAAAAGGCGCAATCGTGAAAACCGTGTCGGCGGCGGACGCGGCGGCGGAGCTGATCAAAGGAATGGAGGAACTATGGGAATCGGTGACATAGCGTTTTGGGCGGATCACCTTGCCCTGATCTGGATCGGCGTCGCCGTGATTTTGGCCCTTGTCGAGGCGGCCACCTTGGGGCTGACGACGATATGGTTCGCGATAGGCGCGGTGGTTGCGGTCTTCGTCGCCCTGCTCGACCGGAGTTTCTTCGCGCAGGTTGCGGTGTTCTTCGCCGTGTCCGCGCTCATGCTGATCTTCACGCGGCCCGTGGCCGTCAAGCGTCTGAAGCTTCGCCGCGAGAAGAACGTCACGGAGCGGATGGAGGGCGAATTGGGTATCGTGACGGAGGCCGTGTCGCCCTTCGGCTCGGGTCTTGTCAAGGTGGGCGGCGTGTTTTGGACGGCGGTGGGCGAGGAGCCCGCGCGCGGCATCGAAAAGGGCGTTGAGATTGTCGTGATCCGGATAGAGGGCGTGAAGCTGGTGGTCAGGCCGGCCGGGGGCGACGCGGGGACGTAGTTTTGGTTTCGGTGGGATGGGCCGCTTTTCGAGAGGCTTGCGGTGGACGGCGCCTGCGGATGGGCAAAAATGGCGGGGGGCTTTGCGTGGTAACATCGTAACGGAAGGGAGTTTGAAAAATGGATGCAAACTGGATTATCCTGTTGTTGATCGCCATCATCATCGTGTTGATTGCCTTGAACGTCAAGATCGTGCCGCAGGCGAAGGCTTATGTGATAGAGCGCCTGGGCGCGTACAACGGCACGTGGCAGGTGGGCTTTCACTTCAAGCTTCCGCTGATCGACCGGATCGCGAAGCGGGTGTCGCTCAAGGAGCACGTCATAGACTTTCCGCCGCAGCCCGTGATCACGAAGGACAATGTCACGATGGAGATAGACACGGTGATCTATTTCCAGATCACGGACCCGAAGCTCTATGCCTACGGCGTGGAGCAGCCCATGGCGGCCATAGAAAATCTGACGGCGACGACGCTGCGGAACATCATCGGCGAGCTGGAGCTCGACGAATCGCTGACGAGCCGCGAGTACATCAATACGAAGATACGGGAGGTGCTGGACGAGGCGACCGATCCCTGGGGCATCAAGATCAACCGCGTCGAGGTCAAGAACATCGTTCCGCCGAGGGATATCCAGACGGCCATGGAGAAGCAGATGCGCGCGGAGCGGGAACGCCGCGAGGCCATACTCAGGGCGGAGGGTGAAAAGAAGTCCGCCGTGCTGATCGCCGAGGGCAACAAGCAGTCGCGGATCTTGGAGGCCGAGGGTCAAAAGGCGGCCGTCATCCTGGCCGCCGAGGCCGCGAAGGAAGCGCAGATCCGCGAGGCGGAGGGGCAATCCGAGGCGATCCTGCTCGTGCAGAAGGCCACGGCGGACGGCATCCGGATGCTGGTGGCGTCGAATCCGACGAATCCCGTCATCGCGATCAAGAGCCTCGAAGCCTTTGAGAAGGCGGCCGACGGGCAGGCGACGAAGATCATCATCCCCTCCGAGATTCAGGGATTGGCGGGGCTTGTGACGTCGGTGACGGAGCTCGTGAAGAACGAGGTATAGATACCGCCAAGGTTACCACTCACCCACTGAGTAAGGGTTCGTTACGGAATAAAGTTGACAAATTCGGCGCAGGATTTTTTTCGTCGAGCAAGGCGCAAAACGCAGACGAACCCTAAGCTCGGGCGGTATCCTCCGACAGGAGGATCGACACAGCGCCCAAGTCGCATCTCAGGAGTTTGCCGCCGCCGGTGGCGGCGCGGAGGCCGCGGGACAGCTTGGGCGGCGTGATATCGCAGGCGAGGCCCGTTTCCGCTATCCCGGAGGCGGCGTTTCCGCTGATGATGTTCGCGATCTCGCGCAAGGCCGACTCCACCATCTCGTCGAAATCATCCGGGTCCACCATGGTCAGGTTCCGCACGATGCGCAGGGCCGTCACCAATGGAAACACGAATTCCGCGGTGCCGGGGCGGTCCCCCAAAAGGCCGACGCGCACGCTTATGTCGTTGATGTCGCCGCCCGTGGGCGCGGCGTCCTCGATGCGGAAGGGCAGGTTCAGCATCTGGCCGAGCACCTCACAGGCGCTGTCGGCAAAGTAGCTTACGAGCTGCGCGGGCACGGCCCTGTCCACCGCCTGCGGCGCGGCGGCGACGGCCCCCATGATCTTCCTGTCCTCGCCCACCACATGGTAGATCAGCCAGCCGATCAGCTTGCCCGCAAACCGCTGCATGACTGCGGGGTCGAAGCCGCTTTCGGCCAGGCTCCGCTCATACCCCGCAACCGTATCGATGAAATCACGGTGCAATTGCCGGTGGCGCGGCAGGTCCTCATAGCCCAAATCGGCTTGCAGGGCTTCCTCGTCGGCGAAGTGCCGGACCACGTACTCCTTCAAAAATTCCACGGCCCGTGCGCAGGCGACCCGCCCGGCCTCGTCCTTTCCGCGCATGGCTTCCACAAGATCATCGGACATCCGGAACAATTCCCGGTGCTGCTCGTCGATAAGCGCGTTGCCGACGGCGTAGGAAGC
>JAITLA010000181.1 GCA_031278145.1 Eubacteriales Family XIII. Incertae Sedis bacterium | reverse complement strand
CTTTCGATAGATATATCTTACTATATATCGGCCGAAAATACAATGAGATTAACAAGACAGCGAACAAAAACAAAAATAATATGATATACTGATATCGATATGAAGAAGAATATACTCGGAAAAACAGGTATAGCCGTCACGCCCGTCGGCTTCGGCGTCCTGACGGTCGGCCGGACGCAGCTTGACATGCCCGTAAGGGAGGGCGCGGCGCTTTTGCGCTACGCCTTGGAGCGCGGCGTCAACTTCCTCGATACGGCGCAGTATTACGAAACCTACCCCTACATAAGGGAGGCCCTGCGCGGCACGCGCCTTGCGCCCGTGATCGTTTCCAAATCCCTGCATGCGGGCGGCCGCGAAATGCGGGAAGCAATCGAAGAAGCCCGGCGGGCGCTCGACAGGGATGTCATCGATGTGTTCCTCCTGCACGAGCTGCGGCACGGAAACGACTTCGCAAGCAGGCGGGGCGCGTTTGAAGCCCTGTGCGAGGCGAAGACGAAAGGCCTCGTGCGGGCCGTCGGCGCCTCCACGCACCACGTGGATGTCGCCGAAAGGATGGCGGAGATCCCGGAGATGGACGTGCTTTTCGCGCTGATCAATCACAAGGGCCTCGGCATTCGCAAGGGCGCCGACCCGGGTGAGAGGGATGAAATGGCGGCCGCCGTGAAAAAGGCCGCGGAGGCCGGCCTCGGCGTATTCGCGATGAAGGTGTTCGGCGGGGGAAATCTCGTCGGCGACTATCTGAACGCCTTGGACTACGTATCCGCGCTGCCCGGAATCCACTCGATGATGCTGGGAATCGGACGGCGGGACGAAGTGGATCGCATGATCGAATATGCGGAAGGGAGGATAGACCGAAATTACAAGCCCGATATAAGCGAAAAGAGAATCCACGTCGATCAGGGCGACTGCGAAGGCTGCGGCGCCTGCGTCGGACGCTGCCCAAACCACGCGCTGTATTTCAACGACGGCGGCCTCGCCGATGTGGATCATGCCCTATGCCTGCGCTGCGGCTATTGCGCTCCCGTCTGCCCGGTCAGGGCCATCATACTGTTTTGATCGCGGCGTCCCGCGCGTTTTGTCTATTTGTTCTCCATGTCGCAGCCGTGCTCCCGGTCGTCCTCGTCCGCGTTGGGGTCGAAGCCCTCCAGGCCGGCGTAGTATTTCCCCGTTCGCCGCGCGTAGTCGTAGATGGCCGAACGGATGGCATGGTCCGCGAGCACGGAGCAATGCACCTTGATGGACGGAAGCCCGCCAAGCTCGTCGAGAACGTCTTGATTCGTGATCCGCAGGGCGTCCTCTATGGTCTTCCCCTTGATCATATCGGTCGCCACGCTGGAGGAAGCGATGGCCGAGCCGCAACCGAAGGTCTTGAATTTCGCGTCCACAATCACATCGTTCTCGACCTTGATGGATATCTTCATCATATCGCCGCAGACCGGGCTGCCGTATATCCCCTCCCCGTCCGGGTTTTGCATTTCGCCCACATTGTGCGGATCCGTGAAATGCTTGATCACCTTGTCGTTATATAGCATTGCCATTTTTACCAGCCTTTCTCCTTTGATACGGACGAGATGTTCCGCAGCTTTTCCACATTCTTGACGAGGCATTCCACCGTATAGTCGATGTCGTCCTTTGTCGTGAAATCGCCGACCGTGAACCGCAGCGAGCCGTGAATCATCTCCACGGGCACGCCGAGGGCCGTCAAAACGTGGGACGGCGTCAAAGAGGCCGAGGAACAGGCCGATCCCGTGGATACGGCGATGCCGTCGAGATCGAGCAGGAGCAGCAGCGCTTCGCCCTCTATGTATTTAAACGTAATGTTCAGATTGCCCGGCAGCCTGTGCGTGAGGCTTCCGTTGACGCGAATGTCCGGTATGTTCCCGCGAATCCCCTCGAGGAAGTAGTCGCGCAGCCTTGTCAAGTTTTCGATATGCCCGTCAAGGTTCCGCGCGGACAGCTCCGCCGCCTTGCCGAAGCCGACGATGCCCGTCAGGTTTTCGGTGCCGGCGCGCTTTTTGTTCTCCTGCCCGCCGCCGTGCACGTGGCTCGGCAGCGACACGCCCTTTCGGATGTACAGTGCGCCTATGCCCTTGGGCCCGTAGATCTTGTGCGCGGAAACGGAGAGCAGGTCCACGCCCAGCGCGCGCACATCGATGGGGATGTTCCCAAGCGCCTGCACGGCGTCGGTGTGAAACAGCGCGCCGCGCTTTTTCGCGATCTCCGCAAGCGCTCCGATGGGCTGAATCGTCCCGACCTCGTTGTTCGCGAACATGATGCTGACCAGCGTCGTTTCGTCCGTGAGGGCGCGTTCCAAAAGGGCCGGGTCCACAAAACCTTCGCCGTCCGGGTCGAGATATGTGACCGCGAAGCCCTTCTTCTCCAGGTATTCACAGGAATGCAGCAAGGCGTGATGCTCTATCTTCGTCGTGATGATATGCCGGCCTTTTTTGGCGCGGGCCTCGGCGGCCTCGATCACGGCCCAATTGTCGGCCTCGGTGCCCGACGAGGTGAAAAAAATCTCCCGCGGATTCGCGCCGATCAGCGCGGCGACGCGTTCCCGCGCCTCCTCCAACGCCTGCTTGGATTCCTGCCCTATCGTATACAGGCTCGAGGGATTTCCGAAATTCTGCGTAAAATACGGAAGCATCGCTTGCAGGACTTCATCCTTCACCGGCGTCGTCGCGGAATAATCCAGATATACCTGTCGTTTCATACTCTATCTCCTGTGCTTCGTCGCTGTTTATGATTGTTACTTATTATACCTGCATTTTGGCAAATGTAAACATCGAATTTTTTTCACCTCCGCCGGCTTGCCACATTCTCCAATACATTTATACAACCTGCGGCGAAATATCGCACACCACCATCCCCGCCTCCGCTATTTTATGCGAAACTCTTGTGGATTTTCGGAACCTGCGGTAAAATAGGATGTATCGCATAGCGTCCCCGAAGTACACACGGGGACGGTTCTTTTGTGTATTGGGCAGGTTTGGCACTGTGGCCCGTGCCGGTAAATCGCACAATTCCAACATTGTATGTGTTACACAAATGAACCGTCCCCATGTGT
>JAITLA010000126.1 GCA_031278145.1 Eubacteriales Family XIII. Incertae Sedis bacterium | reverse complement strand
TCAATTGTTGAACGGATGTTTTGAGGGGACAAGGGCTTCGCCCGCCGCCCCTCAAAACATAGGCGTCAGTGGGGGATTGCACCCGCCACTGACAGCTTGTGAAGCTGAAACCCACCGCCGGTAGAGGCGGGGGACTGACGCCGTCGTTCAACATTGTATGTGTTACACAAATGAACCGTCCCCATGTGTTCTGCGCCCAATGCCGACTTTTTCAGTGGCCTCCTTACCCGGAAGGGTACTTGTACCCCGGACGGGTAAAACCGACGCGGCGTTTGAGTGGTTTTGATTTAAGTTTCTGAGTAGCAACACTCAATCGCACAAGAAATCATATTTTTCGCGAAAGCGGTTGTAATTTTCCCTGAATATGCTACAATTACAAATACGAGCTGCGAAGCGTCGCCGATACGCGCCGCGACAGGGCCGCCGCCTTCTCCCGAAGACGACGGCCCCGTCGCGACGTTTTCCGCGCGCCTGAATCGTAAAGGAAGGAGAAGGAGAATTAAATTGAACAACTTGGCAATTGTCGCACCGGCTGCGGCCCTCGTCGCATTGATCTTCGCATATGGCCTGTCATCGTGGATAAGCCGTATGGACGAGGGTACCGACAGGATGAAGGAGATATCCGGTTATATCAGGGAGGGCGCCATGGCATTCCTAAGGCGGGAATACAAGACCATGGCCGTCGTCATCGTAATACTGTTCCTCGTGCTCTTCTTTGGCATCAACCCGATTACGGCGGTGCTCTACGTGATCGGCGCGCTCTTCTCCGTGCTGGCCGGCTTCTTCGGCATGCGGGTGGCGACGAAGGGGAACGTCAGAACCGCGAGCGCCGCGCAGAGCGGCGGCATGAACCGCGCGCTGAAGGTCGCCTTCCGAAGCGGCGCCGTCATGGGACTGTGCGTCGCGGGGCTCGGGCTTCTGGGCGTGGGCGGCGTCTTCGTGCTCATGGGCATCGACGCGAAGGACGTGATCACGGGCTTCGGCCTCGGCGCCTCGTCCATGGCGCTGTTCGGGCGCGTGGGCGGCGGCATCTACACGAAGGCCGCGGACGTGGGCGCGGACCTCGTCGGCAAGGTCGAGGCCGGCATACCCGAGGACGACCCCCGGAACCCGGCCGTGATAGCGGACAATGTGGGCGACAATGTGGGCGACGTCGCCGGCATGGGCTCGGATCTGTTTGAATCCTACGTCGGCTCGATCATTTCCGCCATAACCCTGGCGGCCTTCATACCCGAGATCACGCCCGCCTTCGGCGCGGCCTTCGATCTGCCGCCGCTGGAGGGCTCGGTGTTCGCGCTCGCGCTGTCCGCCGTCGGCATCCTCGCGTCCATCGTCGGCATCCTCTGCGTGCGCGGCAAGGAGAACACAAACCCCGCGACCGCTCTGAACGCGGGCACCTACATCAGCGGCGCCATCGTGATCGTGTGCGCCTTCCTCATGAGCCACGCTTTCTTCGGCAACCTCAACTGCGCCGTGGCCGTCGTCGCGGGCCTTCTCGTGGGCGTGGCCATCGGCAAGATCACGGAGATCTACACCTCGGGCGACTACAAATCCGTAAAGAAGATCGCGGAACAGTGCCGGACGGGCCCCGCGACGACGATCATCAGCGGCTTCGGCGTCGGCATGCTCTCGACCGTGTGGCCCATCCTCCTGATCGTCGCGGGCATCCTCGTCGCCAACGGCTTTGCGGGGCTCTACGGCATCGCGCTCGCCGCCGTCGGTATGCTCTCGACAACGGGCATGGTGGTTGCGGTGGACGCCTACGGTCCCGTTTCCGACAACGCGGGCGGCATCGCCGAGATGTCGAAGCTGCCCAAGGAGGTGCGCGTCATCACGGACAAGCTGGATTCCGTGGGCAACACGACGGCCGCCATCGGCAAGGGCTTCGCAATCGGTTCCGCCGCGCTCACGGCGCTGGCGCTGTTCGCCTCCTATTCGCAGGCGGTCGATCTCAAGGCGATCAGCCTGCTGAGCCCCCTGGTCATAGCCGGACTCTTCATCGGCGCGATGCTGCCCTTCCTGTTCTCCGCGCTGACGATGAATTCCGTCGGCAAGGCGGCTTATCAGATGATAGAAGAAGTGCGGCGACAGTTCCGGGAGGACGCCGGCATCATGGCGGGGAGCTCCAAGCCGGACTACGCGCGCTGCGTGGACATCAGCACGCGGGCGGCGCTGAAGGAGATGATGGCGCCGGGGCTTTTGGCCATCGTCGCGCCCCTGGCCGTGGGCGTATGCATGGGCGCGGAGGCGCTCGGCGGCATGCTCGCCGGGGCGCTGGCCTCGGGCGTGCTGGTCGCCGTCATGATGGCGAACGCGGGCGGCGCTTGGGACAACGCCAAGAAGTTCATCGAGGAGGGCAACTACGGCGGCAAGGGCAGCGAGGCGCACAAGGCCGCCGTTGTCGGTGACACGGTCGGCGATCCGTTCAAGGACACCTCCGGCCCCTCCATCAACATCCTGATCAAGCTCATGACCATCGTGGCGGTCGTGTTTGCCCCGATCTTTCTTTCCGTCAACGGGGGCGGCGGGTTCTTTGGCATGTAG
>JAITLA010000073.1 GCA_031278145.1 Eubacteriales Family XIII. Incertae Sedis bacterium | reverse complement strand
GTCCGGGCTCGGCCCTTCGGCGCGCCGCCCCGAGTAGCCGGCCACGCCGCCCAGCGACAGGTAGTTGATATCATGCCCCGCGCGCCGGGACATGGAATTGCCGTGTCCGTAGCCCGTCAGCGCGCAGTAGATCAGGCGCGGATTGACGGCGGAAAGGGCCTCGTAGCCGAGGCCCAGCTTCTCCATCACGCCGGGGCGGAATTGCTCTATGACGATGTCGTATGCCGACACCAGCTTCTTTACGACCGCAATCGCCGCAGGCTCGCGCAGGTTCAGCAGAACGGAGCGCTTGTTGCGTCCCAGCTGCGCCGCCGCAGCGGAATAACGCTCCCCTTCCAGAAGCGGCGGGAGCGTATCCAGAAGGTCGGGCCGCGTCGCCGTCGTGACGCGCAGCACCTCCGCCCCCATATCCGCCAGCTGCATCGTCGCGAAGGGCCCCGGCAGCAGGGTGGTGAAATCCAGTATCCGCAGACCGCAAAGGGCGCCCGCGGACGCGGGCCAAACGCGCGCGTCCTCGCTCAATACAGGTTCGCGAAGATCTCACGAAGCTCGCCGTCCTCCAGGAACACGTAGTTGTTCACGAGCAGCCGCTGCTGGTTCTCGACGGTGGACTTCGTGAATTCGTCGATCCGGGCCTCCGTCATGCCGTATTCCCGCAGGGGCTTCTTCGCAATCAGCTTGTTCAGGAAGACCTCCAGCGCGCCGTATACGTCGCCGTTCCGGTCGACGCCGAGGATCTCCGCGAATATATGCGTCAGCGAGGCGATCTTGCCGGTCGGATTCTTGCGGACGTAGAGCTTCAAAACCTCCGTGAAGAACTGATAGTTGGCCTCGCCGTGCGGCACGTGGAAGGCGCCGCCTATCGAGTAGGAAAGCGCGTGAACGGCCGCGCAGCCGGCGTTGCCAAAGGCGATTCCGGCGTAATTCGAGGCCAGCACGAAGTCCTTCATGTGCGCGTTTCTCTCATTCTCGCCTTTTTCGACCACATGCTTGTAGCCGTTCATGATCAGCTTGATCGCGTGGATCGAATACTGCTCCGTGAAGGGCGTGGCCTTGGGCGAGAGATAGGACTCGACCGCGTGGATCAGGGCGTCGACCGAGCTCGTTGTGAACACCTTGTAGGGCAGGCTGTTCATGGTTTCCGGAATCAGCACGGCGATGTCGGCGTAGGTTTCGTCGACGGCGATGCCCTTCTTGACGTGCAGGGACTTGAGCTCCGCAATCGCGACGTTCGTCACCTCGCTGCCCGTGCCGCAGGTGGTCGGTATGACGATCAGGCTCTTGCGCTTCTGCGGCGGCTTCGCGCCCGTGAAGAGATCGACCGACTTCTCGGGAACATCCAAGGCGAGCACCTTGCAGATGTCCACAATCGTTCCGCCGCCGAGCGCGATGATGCGTTTATAGTCGTACTGTTTCGCTTCCTTTGCGATGCCGTCTATCATCTCGTCGGTCGGCTCGCCCGTGCCGTATTTTTCCTGAAAGACGATGTTTGTTTCGACGCCGAGGGGCTCGATGTAGGGTTTGTATATCCATTCGTTCGTGACCAGCAGATCGTCCTTGCCGATCTTGAATTCCTCGTGAAACTCCTTCACCTTGTCGAAATAATAAATCTTGGGAACGATTCTCAATGCCAGCATAGCTTCTCCCCCTTTTTCTTAAAGCGTTTCGCCGAAGCGCTTTTCAAATGCCTCCGCCAGCGGATCCCGATGCTCGGGATGCGCGACGGCGATCAGATTCCTCGCGCGCTGCCTGAGCGACTGCGCCTTGAGCGGGGCCACACCGTATTCCGTGACGACGTAGTCCACATCGTTGCGCGAGGTCGTGATTGCGGAGCCTTGTTCCAAAAACGGAACGATCTTGGGAATCACCGTACCGTCCTTCTTCACCGTCACGGAGGGCATGGCGATGATGGCCTTCCCGCCTTCGCCCATCGCGACCCCGCGTATGAAGTCCACCTGCCCGCCGACGGCGCTGAACTGGCGAAGCCCTATGGATTCGGCGTTCACCTGCCCCATGAGATCCACCTCCATCGCCGAATTGATGGACACCATCTTGTATTGCTTGCTGATGGTGATCGGGTGGTTCACATAATCCACGGGTCTGACCTCGACGGCGTGATTCCTGTGGGTGAAGTCGTAGAGCCTTCTCGTGCCCATGAGGAAGGACACCGTCATGCGGTTCTTGTTCATGGACTTCTTGGCTCCCGTGATCACGCCGGATTCGAAGAGCTCCAGCGTGCCGTCCGAGATCATCTCGGAATGTATGCCGAGGTCCTTCTTGTTCTTCAAAAACAGCATGACGGCATCCGGTATCGCGCCTATGCCGAGCTGGAGCGTCGATCCGTCCTCGACCAAGGAGGCGCAGTGCTCGCCTATGGCCTTCTCCACATCCCCGATCTTGGGCGGCCGTATCTCGTAGATGGGCGAATCGGCTTCCACGATATGATCGAAGACCGAGATGTGGACGATGCCGTCCCCGTAGGTAAAGGGCATCTGCGCGTTCACCTGCGCGATGACCGTTTTCGCCGAGTCGATCACCTGCAGCGTGTAGTCCACGGAGGTGCCGAGGCTCACGTAGCCGTGCTCGTCCGGCGGGCTCACCTGCAAGAGCAGCACATCCGCGCGCAGCTTGCCTTCGCGGAAGAGCTTGGGGATCTCGTGGAAGAACGCCGGCGTATAATCCCCGCGCCCCTCGGCGATGGCGCCCCGCGTGTTCGCGCTGGCGAACAGCGGATTGACGCGAAAATGCTTCTCCATGCCGGGTGCGGCGTAGGCGCCCGAGCCGAGGCTCACCATATGCTTGATTTCCACGTTCTCATACTGTGCCGCGTTCTTCGTCATGGCCTCGACGAGGACCGGCGGCTCACCCACGCAGTGGGCCAAGACGACGGCGTCACCCGATTTGATGTGCTTTACGGCCGCGTCCGCGGTGCAAAGCTTGCTCCTGTACGATTCTCTCCAATCCAAAATACCACCTCCCATCAACCCATAAAATCCCGAAGCGCCGTGCCGCCGCAGAGCCGCCCGCGGCTCACGCGCGCAAGATGCATTCCATCCGCGCGCAGACCTCCCGAATCAGGCTCTCGTCCCACAGGGCAACGATCCCTTTCTCGGACGGATACGCGTCCAGCGCGGTGCAGCGGTTCACGCAGCCCGCTATATAGAGCAGCAGATCGCAGGACAGGCCCTCCTCCGCATACGCAAAGCGCAGATCCGCGCCAAAACGCTCCTTGACGGCGGCCAGCGCCTTCCCGCGATCATAGCGCGGATTGCAGCCTCCGCAGAACTTGACGCAGCACAGCGGTACGCGATCCGTCAATCCTCAATGCCCGCCAGTTTCTTGGCGAGCGCCTTCTTGCCTTCGATATTGCCCTGGCGCGCGATCATGATGCGCTGCGCCTGCGGCGAGCCGGCGCCGTGCATGGACTCCGTCCTGTAGCCCACGGCGGATGAACCGAGGCAGAGGTTTTCGATGAAGCGCATGAGGCGCTGCCTGTTCTCCGTGGGTACGGAGGCCACCCCTTGGAAGAACTTGTTGCACCATTCGCCGACGGTCAGAGCGGATTCCGTCGGTACCTTTTCGCTCGAGCGGAAATCCCGGGCGGACGGCATGGTCACGACGAGCCCGCCCGCGATGTCCTCCGCGAGCCGCACGATCTCATACGGGAAGCGCGTGACGTTCTGCTTGCACACGTTTGCGAGCAGAAGGTCTATCTGGTAGTTGCCGGCCTTCGTCGGATAGCCCTCGGCGGAACAGGCGATGCCGCAGCAGTACAGGGTTTCGTTCAGATGCGTCATCTCGAT
>JAITLA010000276.1 GCA_031278145.1 Eubacteriales Family XIII. Incertae Sedis bacterium | reverse complement strand
TGCTCGAACCCTACGCGAACAATCCGTCCACAAAGGGCAAAACCTTCTTCCCGTATGCCATCTATCGCGACTGCGTGTGCGAGGCCAATAGGAAGGGCTACGACGTCCGGCTGCACTGCATCGGCGACGCGGCGGTCAAACTGGCCCTCGACGTATACGAGGAATCGCGCGCGGCGGGCGCGCCGGCCGGCATACGGAACAGCATCGAGCACATAGAGGCGCTGCGGCCCGAGGACATCCCGCGCTTCGCTGCGCTCGGCGTCGTTGCGTCCATGCAGCCCCTGCACGTCACCTTCAACGACAACGAGAAGGTGCTGGCCGTCGGCGCGGAGAGGGCCAAGTACCAGTGGCCCTTCAATTCCCTGCTCCGCGCGGGGGCGACGCTCGCCTTCGGAACGGACTTCCCCGTCGTGGGCTTCGACCCCATCCCCTCGCTGCACGCGGCCGTCACGAGGACGAACGCCAAGGGGAAGCAAATGGGCACAAACCCGGGGGAGAAGCTGCGTCTGGCCGAGGCGATCAAGGCCTATACCGCCGCCGGCGCCTATGCCGTCGGACGCGAGGACACGCTCGGCACGCTGGAGGTCGGCAAGCTGGCGGATATCGTCGTATTCGACCGAAACCTCTTCGGAATCGCGCCGCAGAGGCTATTGGACGTCAAGGTGCAGATGACCCTGGCGGACGGCGAGATCGTATATGAGGCGCGGCGATAGATCGCGCGACCGCGCGATCCGCATGCCGCCGCAAAATCCTTACAAAAGGCAAAGAGGGGTACACCATGCTTAACAATTTCGAATTCATGCTGCCGACGACCATCCGCTGCGGACGCGGAATCCATCGTGAACTCGGAAAGGAGCTCGCGGCAAGGGGGAAGAAGCGAATCCTGCTCGTGACGGACAAGGGGCTCGTCGCGGCCGGCGTCATAGACAAGATACGGGCGGCCTTGGCGGAAAGCGGTTATCCGGACGTCGATGTCTTTGACGCGGTGGAGCCGAACCCGAGGGACACGACGGTGCACCGAGGCCACGCAATCGCGCGCGAAAAGGGCACGGACGCTTTGGTCGCCGTCGGCGGCGGTAGCTCGATGGACACGGCCAAGGGCATAGGCGTCCTGCTCGCGAACGGCGGCGCCATCAAGGACTATGAGGGCCTCGGCAAGGTGCGCGTCGAGATCCCCACCCTTATCGCGCTGCCCACCACGGTCGGGACGGGAAGCGAGGTCACGTTCTGGGCGGTGATCAAGGACACGAAGGAGAATTACAAAATGAGCGTCGGGAGCCCGCTGATTGCGCCAAAGCTGGCGCTTCTCGATCCCGAGCTGATCGCCACCCTGCCGCCCGCCGTCACGGCCGCAACGGGTATGGACGCGCTGACCCACGCCATCGAGGGCTATACGGCAACCGTTTCCGAGCCCATCACGGACGCCTGCGGCCTGTACGCCATCGAGATGATAAGCAAAAACATCTTGGCGGCGGTCTACGCGGCGGATGAAACCGCAAAGGAGAATCTGCTCATCGCGAGCATGATAGCGGGCATCTGCTTCGGCAATTCGGACATCGGCGGCTGCCATTGCATGTCCGAAGCGCTGGGCAGCCTGTACGACACGCCGCACGGCGTCGCAAACGCCGTGATGCTCCCCTACATCATGGAATACAACTGCCTCGCGAACACGGCGAAATTCGCGCGCGTCGCGGCGGCCCTCGGCGAGCGCACGGAGGGCCGGTCGGAGCGGGAGGCGGCGCACGCGGCCGCGGCATGCGTTCGGCGGCTGAACGGGGACCTCGCCATCCCGAGCCTGCGCGAGATCGGCATCCTGGCGGAGGATCTGGACGAGCTGGCAATGCGTTCGGCCACCAATGTTTCCGTGGACAGCAATACGCGCAAGATAGGCAAGGAGGAATTTCTGGCCATATTCCGCAGGGCGATGGATGCCGGCGATGCCGGCTGAATCACGGTTCGGAGGCAGTCGGCTTTTGCGTGGATTGAACCGCAACCGGGCTGAGCCCAAGGCTTCCGCGCGGACGGGCTTGCGTCGCGGCCCGCCGTCCGGTACAATAGCATCAAGATGATAGATCAAAAGCAAAAACGCATCCTGATTCTGGCGCTGTTTGCGGGGGAGTTGATGATGAAGAGCGGCGCGGAGGTGTACCGCGTGGAGGACACGATCACGCGCATTTGCCGCGCCTGCGGGATCCCCTACGTGGAGTGCTTCGCGACGACCACGGGCATATTCCTGTCGATAGACAGGGGCGACCTGGACGGGGACATGCACACCTTCATCAAGCGCATTGCCGGGAACTCCATCGATCTGGGCAGGATCTCCGCGATCAACGAATTCTCGCGCAGCTTCACCTCCACGGACATGAGCGTGGAGGAAGGCTTTGCGCGGCTGCGCGAGATCGAGCGCAAAAGGCCCTACGGCTTGCCCCTGAACGCGCTGGGCGCGCTCTTCATCGGTGCGAGCCTCTGCCCCTGCTTCGGGGGACGGGCCGTCGATTCGCTCTTCTGCGCCCTGGTCACCGTCTTGGCCTATTTTGTTTCCCTCGGCATCGGCAGGCTGCGGCTGAACGCGTTCACCCATACCTTCCTGAGCTGCTCCACCTGCGCGCTCCTTGCGGTCGCGGGGCGTGAGCTCGGCCTCGTGTCGAGCGTGGCGCCCGTCATCATCGGCGCGATCACGCTCTTCATGCCGGGGGTGGCCATCACGAACGCGGCGCGCGACCTCCTTTCGGGGGATATGCTCGCCGGCGTCGCGCGCTCCGCGGAAGCCTTTATCGCCGCCGTGGCCATCGCGGGCGGCGTGGGCCTCGTGCTGAAGCTCTGGTCGATGGCGCGGGGCGGCTTCCCCGTGGAAACCGCCGTCCGCTACCCGCTCTACGCCTTCTTCGTCCTCGCCTTCTTCACGACGCTCGGCTTCTGCTTTCAGTTCCACGTACCGGTGAAGCATTGGATCGCGGCCTCGTTTGCCGGCGCCTGCGGCTTCTGGCTCTATCAGTACGGCACGCTGCTTCTCGGCTATTCGATTCCCTTCGCCGGCTTTCTCGGCGCGGGCCTCGTGGCGCTGCTCGCGGAGCTGTGCTCGCGGGCCGGCAAGGACGCGACCACGCTCTTCATCATACCCGGCATCATCCCGCTCGTGCCCGGAACCGGCATGTACGCGACCATGCTCCACCTGCTGCAAAACAGCTTCGCGAGCGCGGCGGAAACGGGCATCCGCACCCTGCTCGTCGCCGGTTGCATCGCCATAGGCCTGATCTCCGTCGCCTCGCTCACGCGCATGGCGGTCGCCGCCCGGCGGAAGGCGGCGGGGCTTTTTCGCGGGCCGCGATAGCGCGCGGCCCCGGATCGAAAAAAAGCGGCGCCCCGGAAAGGGCACCGCTTTTTTCGCTTCTCGCGCGCAAGCGCGTTTCATGGCTATCGTTTTCTGCGCAGGCCGCCGCCGGCCACGCCGATGCGCGTGCGCGCCTTGCTCATATCGACGCGCGCCTTCAGGATCTCCTGCTCGTTTCTGTCCGCGCGCGTATGCTCCTTGAGCCATTCCTTCGCCCGCTCGCCGGACCGCTTCGCCCGCTCGACGTCGATTTCCTCCGGCCACTCGGCATAATCCGTGAAGATCGTGAACTTGTCCTTTATGTCGATGAAGCCCCCCGAAACGGCGGCGATGCGGAAGTCCTTCTTTCCGGCCTCCTGTATCCAAAGCTCGCCCGTGGCGAGTAGCTTGCAGGCCCAAATATGGCTCGCCATGAAGCCCTCGTCGCCGGTGAGCGTGCGCGCGATCACAAGCTCTATTTCCCCGCGATAGAACAGCTTCTCCGGCGTGATGATGTCAAGCAGAACGCTTTTGGGCATTTTTGCCTCCATGCAGCCTTGCGTTGGCTGCCGTGAACACTATATAAACAGTCGGAAAATCTACTTTTCGGACTTCTCAAACTTTTCCACGACCTCGTCTATGCCGCCCGCGAACAGGAACAGCGCCTCGGGAACGGCGTCGTGCTTGCCCTCCAGTATCTCGCGAAAGCCCCTGACCGTTTCCTTGAGCGTGACGTACTTGCCGGGCGTGCCCGTGAAGGCCTCGGCCACGCTGAAGGGCTGCGACATGAAGCGCTGGATCTTCCGCGCGCGGGCGACGGTGAGCTTGTCCTCGTCCGACAGCTCGTCCATGCCGAGGATTGCGATGATATCCTGCAGATCCTTGTACTTCTGCAAGACCTCCTGCACGCCGCGCGCCGTGTTGTAGTGGTCCTCGCCGAGGATCAGCGGGTCCATGATGCGCGAGGAAGAGGCCAACGGATCGACCGCGGGATAGATGCCCAGCTCGGTGATGGCCCGCGACAGCGTTGTGGTCGCGTCCAGATGCGCGAAGGTGGTCGCCGGCGCGGGGTCCGTGAGGTCGTCGGCGGGCACGTAGATGGCCTGCACCGACGTGATGGACCCCTTCTTCGTGGAGGTGATCCGCTCCTGCAGCGCGCCCATCTCCGTCGCCAGCGTGGGCTGGTAGCCCACCGAGGACGGAATGCGCCCGAGCAGGGCCGACACCTCGGAGCCTGCCTGCGTGAAGCGGAATATGTTGTCGATGAACAGGAGCACGTCCTGTCCGGCCTCGTCCCTGAAATACTCGGCCATCGTCAGACCCGTGAGCGCCACGCGCATGCGCGCGCCGGGCGGCTCGTTCATCTGCCCGAAGACCATGGCGGTCTTGGAGATGACGCCGGACTCTATCATCTCGTAATAGAGGTCGTTCCCCTCCCGCGTCCGCTCGCCCACGCCCGCGAACACGGAGATGCCGCCGTGCTGCTTCGCGATGTTGCTGATCAGCTCCTGTATGAGCACGGTCTTGCCCACGCCCGCGCCGCCGAAGAGCCCGACCTTGCCGCCCCGCGTATAGGGCGCGATCAGATCCACGACCTTTATGCCCGTTTCGAAGATCTGCGCCGTCGTATCCTGTTCATCGAAGCTCGGCGCCTGCTTGTGTATGGGCCAGCGCTTGGCGGTGACCGCCGGCGCCTTGTCGTCGATGTTCTCCCCTATGACGTTGAACAGCCTGCCGAGGACCTCCTCGCCCACCGGAACGGAGATCGGCGCGCCCGTATTGTGCGCCGGCATCCCCCGCCGCAAGCCGTCCGTCGAGGACAGCGAAACGCATCGGACCACGTCGTCCCCGATATGCTGCGCCACCTCGGTCACGATGGACCGGCCCGCAGCGTCTATCGTGATGGCGCTGAGAAGCTCGGGCATCTCTTCCGGCGCGAACTTGATGTCCACCACCGGCCCGATGATCTGCTGTACCCTTCCTGCATGTTCGCTCATATGTTCCTCCCTATTCTATTTGAGCGCGTCGGCGCCGCTGACGATCTCGGTGATCTCGCTCGTGATGGCCGCCTGCCGTGCGCGGTTGTAGAACAAGGTCAGATCGGCGATCATATTGTTGGCGTTGTCCGTGGCGTTCTCCATCGCCATGCGCCGCGCCATATGCTCACAGGTCGCGGATTCCACGATGGCGCTGTAGATCATGATTTCAACGTACTTGGGCACGAGGTAATTGAATACCTCCTCCGTGGACGGCTCGTAATCCACCTGCTTCTCCATCGGCATCACCTCGAGGTTGCGCTTGATCTCGAAGGGGAGCAGCCGCACGGTCTTGACGCGCTGCTCCATCGTCGATACGAAGGAGGTGTAGATCATGACCAGCTCGTCGATCTTGCCCTCCGTGTAGTCGTTGAGGACGGGCACGCTGATGTCATGCGTTTCGATAAAGGAAATGTTCTCGGGCGGCAGCATGTACTCGCTGCATATGTCGTAGCCCGCCTTTCGGAAATAGTCCCGCCCCCGGCTGCCCACCGCCACGATCTCGGGGCGCTCGGGGTCGGCCTTGATCTCCGCGTCCGCCTGCTTGATCACGTTGGAATTGAAGCTGCCGCAGAGGCCCCGGCTGCTCGTGATCACGATGTAGCAGGTGGTTTTGATCTCGCGGTTCCCCTCCAGATACTTCCCCGGGATGTCCGCGCTGTTGTTGAATATGTCCTCTATGGACTCCGTTACAAAATGCAGGTACTCGCCGGTCCGCTCAAAGGTGGCCTTCGCCCTTCGGAGCTTCGCCGCCGATACCAGCTTCATCGCGTTTGTGATATGCTCTATGTTCGTAACGCTCTTGACGCGGCGTTTTATGTCTTGCATGGAGCTGTTCGCCAAGCCTTCACCTCCCGTTTAGAGCTTGCTGCGCAAAATCACCGCGGCGTTTGCGCGGTTCCGATTTAACCCTTGCGGCGATCCTATAAGGCGTCGTATTCTTTTTTGAACACGTCCTTATACTTCGTGAGCGCCTCCTTGAGCGCTTCCTCCGCTTCCTTGTCGAGGGCGCCCGTGGATTTTACGCTGTCGCCGATCTTGGGATAGTGCGTGTCCGCGAAGTCGTACAGGCCCTTCTCGAAGTCCTTGATCTTGTCGAGATCGATGTCGCCCAGATAGCCGTTGACGGCCGCGT
>JAITLA010000242.1 GCA_031278145.1 Eubacteriales Family XIII. Incertae Sedis bacterium | reverse complement strand
TTCGACATCGGCCGGGAGAAGTCGATCAGCGCGCTCGAAAAGGCCATGATCCGCAACCAGATGATCTTCCTCGTGGCCCAGCGGGACGCCGAAACGGATCTGCCCACGGGCGAGGACTTCTACCGCGTCGGCACGATTGCGAAGATCAAGCAGATGCTGAAGCTGCCGGGCGACGCCATACGCGTGCTGGTCGAGGGCATCAGCCGCGGCGTGGTGGATCGGATCATCTTCGAGATACCCTATTTCAAGTGCGCCGTCCGCGAGGTGGAGGAGGTCGAGTACGACGAGCTTCCGAATCGCGTGGCGGCCCTCATGCGCAGCACGCTGACGCGCTTCGAGGAATATCTGAACCTGAGCCCCAAGGTGTCGCAGGACATATTCCCGTCCGTGGCCTCCGTGGATCAGCCGGGGCGGCTGGCCGACGTGATCACCTCGCACGTCGACGCCAAGCCGGACGACAAGCAGTCCGTGCTGGAGGCCTTCGACCCCGAGCGCAGGCTCGAGGTGCTGAACGGCATCCTCACGAAGGAGATCGACATCCTGCAGATCGAGCACGACATAAACTCCAAGGTGCGCATGCAGATCAACAAGTCGCAGCGGGAGTATTATCTGCGGGAGCAGCTGCGGGCCATCCAGGAGGAACTGGGGCAGGATGAGGCCATCGAGGGCGAGATCGAGGATTGGCTCAAGCAGCTCGCCGAGCTGAATCTGGCGGAAAAGACCGCGCAGAAGATCGAAAAGGAGATCAAGCGGCTGATCAAGATACAGTCTTCGTCGGCCGAAGGCGGCGTGATCCGCACGTACATCGAGTGGATATTCGCCCTGCCGTGGAACAAGTACACGCAGGAAAAAACGGATATCGGCAAATCCGAGAAGATACTGAACGAGGATCATTACGGCCTTGAAAAGGTGAAGGAGCGCATATTGGAGTATCTCTCCGTCATGTGGCTTTCCGAGAGCCTGAAGGGTCCGATCCTCTGCCTCGTCGGGCCGCCGGGCGTTGGGAAGACCTCCGTCGCGAAGTCGATTGCGCGCGCCACGGGCCGGGAGTTCGTCCGCATGTCGCTGGGCGGCGTGCGGGACGAAGCCGAGATACGCGGGCATCGCAGGACCTATATAGGGGCCATCCCGGGCCGGGTCATCTCGGCCATAAAGGAGGCCGGCACGATGGATCCCGTGTTCTTGTTCGATGAAATAGACAAAATAGGAAACGATTTTCGGGGGGATCCGGCCTCGGCCCTGCTCGAGGTGCTGGACCCGGAGCAGAACAAGGACTTCACGGATCATTACCTCGAAATCCCCTTCGATCTCTCCAAGGTCATGTTCATCACGACGGCCAACACGGTGGACACGATACCGCGGCCCCTGCTCGACCGCATGGAGATCATAGAGGTCCCGGGCTACACGGAGGAGGAGAAGGTCAAGATCGCGGAGCAATACCTCGTGCCCAAGAAGGTCAAGGAGCACGGGCTGAAGCCGGAGAACGTCAACATATCCGAGCAGACGACGCGCGACATCATCAATTACTATACGCGCGAATCGGGTGTGCGCAGCCTCGAACGCGAGATTGCGAACATCTGCCGCAAGGTCGCGCGCCGCGTCGTGGAGAAGCGCATCGCGGCGACGCGCGTGAGCCCCTCCAACATCGAGCGCTTCCTCGGCAAGAAGCGCTTCCGCTACGACATGGTCGAAAACGAAACGCAGATCGGCGTGACGACGGGGCTCGCGTGGACCTCGGTGGGCGGGACCACGCTCTCGATTGAAACCACGGTCGTGCCGGGCACGGGCCGCTTGGTGCTGACGGGGCAGCTCGGCGATGTCATGAAGGAGTCCGCGCGCGCCGGCGTCAGCTACATCCGCGCGCTGAGCGACGAGTTGGGCATCAAGAAGAGCTTCTACAAGGACGACGATCTCCACATACACATACCGGAGGGCGCGACGCCCAAGGACGGCCCCTCCGCGGGCGTGACGATGTGCTGCGCGATGGTGTCCGCCCTGACGGGCATCCCCGCCCATCAGGATGTCGCGATGACCGGCGAGATCACGCTGCGCGGCAAGATACTGCCCGTGGGCGGCATCCGCGAGAAGGTGCTGGCCGCGCACAGGGCCGGGATTCGCAAGGTGCTCCTGCCCGCGGGCAACGAGCGCGACATCGACGACATCCCGCCAAACGTGCGGCGCAAGCTGGAATTCGTGCTGATAGAGAGCGCCGACGAGGCGATGCGGCACATCCTCGTGCGCTCCGTGAAGGCCGCGCGGGCGGCGGCTTCCCCGGTGTGGAAGCAGGCGGCGAAGCGGCGCGCGGACGGCGGGATCGGCGCGGGCGGGACGTGATTGTCAAGAAGGCGGAGCTCACCGCCGTCGCCGTGCGGGCGAGCGGCTATCCCCCGGCCGATATGCCGGAGGTCGCGTTCGCGGGCAGGTCAAACGTGGGCAAGTCCTCCCTCCTGAACCTCCTGACGGGGCGAAAGCGGCTCGCGAAGGTCAGCGGGAGCCCCGGGAAGACGCGGACGATCAACTTCTACGGCATCAACGACGCCTTCCGCATCGTGGATCTGCCGGGCTACGGCTACGCAAAGCTCGCAAGGTCCGTGACCGAGGGCTGGGGCGACATGGTGGAGGCCTATCTGAAGAGCAGGGAGAGCCTCGCGCTCGTGGTTCTGCTCGCGGACATTCGGCACAAGCCCTCGGCGCAGGACGTACAGCTGCGCGAATGGCTGCGCCATTACGGGCTGAAGCTGCTGGTGGCGGCGACGAAGGCCGACAAGATACCGCGCGGCGCGGTCGCCGCGCAGCGCAAGCTCATACGCGAAACCCTGGAGCTCTCGCCGGAGGAACGCGTCGTGGCCGTTTCGGCCCTGAAGCGAACGGGCGTGGAGGAACTGCTCGAGGCGATGGAGGCCGCGATGCGCTAGGCGGGCGCGCGCTTTCGATTTTCTGCGGAAAGGCAGGAGGCGGCACATGCATTTTCTCTCTTGGAGGATCATAGGCAGGCGAATCAAGGCCATACGCCACATGATGGCGGACAGGACCGTTCCCAAGCGAAAGAAGCTGCTGGTTGTGGCGGGCATCGTCTATCTGTTTTTGCCCTTCGACATCATACCGCCCGTGCTGTTTCCCTTCGGATGGATAGACGACCTGATCATCTGGCTCTGGATCATATGGCATTTGAAGGATACGCTTGACGTCTACTGGAATGGGGAGAAGACGGTGGACCTGTCCGGGCGATACAAGGGCAAGAAGATCATAGACGGGGATTTTGAGATCAAGGACGATTCGAAGAAGTGAGCCCGCCGGCACGCGGTTTCGGCGCGGGCTTGCGGGATTCTGTGCGATAGGGGAACGCTATGGCTAGAAACGAGAAGCAATACAGGCCGGGCAAGATTCTGATCACCGAGGACGAGATACGCAAGCGGGCCGCGGAGATCGGGCAAAGGATATCGGAGGATTTTGCGGGCGACGAGGTTCTGATCGTCGGCATCCTCAAGGGGGCTTTCATCTGGATGGGCGATGTGATCAAGCATATTTCGCTGCCCGTGCGCGTGGATTTCATGGCCGTGTCCAGCTACGGTTCCGCCACGAAGAGCTCCGGCGTCGTCCGCATACTCAAGGATCTGGACAACGCCATAGAGGAAAAGAATGTGATCGTCATAGAGGATATCGTGGATTCGGGCGTTACGCTGAATTATCTGCGCGAGGTTCTGCTCCACAGGAAGCCGAAGGCCCTGCGCATATGCACGCTGCTGGACAAGCCCGCGGGGCGCCGGGCCACCGTCCGCGTCGATTACACGGGCTTCACGGTGGGCGATGTGTTCATCGTGGGCTACGGGCTCGACGCGAACCAGTGTTATCGCAATCTGCCGTATATCACGTCGGTCGAAGAACTGTGAACAATGGATCAAAGGGGCTGCAATGGAGAGGAAAGGCGGGTGTTTTCATGTATAGCACAATCATAACATTCAAAAACGATATTCCGAGCGATGTTTTGCTTTCATTGCGGGAGATTTGCGAAAAGGCTTTTGACAATCGCGCGGGAAAAGCGGAGAGAGCGGAGAGCCGGAGCAACGAAGCGTCAAATCAAATTGTCTTTGAGGGCGGCGAAGCGTGTTTTGGATGTTTTCAGTTGGGGAACATCTCCTTGTATAAAGCGAAGGGCTTTAAAGACGCCGTTGCAAAATGGGAATGGGTTGATCATGATGATCCGGACGAGAGTTGCGACATTCTGGAATCATTGTCTGTTCCGATCAATTAGGCGATACTATGGCCACGGGCAGAAAGCAGGTTGCGTTCGACATGGATACCGCTGCGCTGAAAAAACATTACCCCAACAAAAGTTGGGAACACGCGTATGATGACGTGCGGCGTTACATGACGAATAATGGTTTTCGTTGGCAACAAGGATCCGTTTATGTATCAACGAAACCGGTTGATGTTTATCGGGTTGCCGCCGTTATTTCGGCATTGATTGATAAAAATCCGTGGTTGAACGACGGCGTCAGTCCCCCGCCTCTACAGGCGGCGGGTTTCAACTCTCCAAGCTGTCAGTGGCGGGTGCAATCCCCCACTGACGCCTATGTTTTTAGGGGCGGCGGGCAAAGCCCTTGTCCCCTCAAAACATCCGTTCAACAATTGAAGTGCGCCTTTGGCGCTTCAATTTTGGACGGAGCCAAAATTGAATGTATGTATGCGCGATTGTGTTCAAACAAATATAGGAAAAGAATACAGTCTGAACAATCTCTTCGACAAAAGTTTTGAAAGGCGGGCAAGCATGAGCAATTATAAAGTGACAATCGGTCTGTCCAACAAGCATCTGCATCTGAGCGCCGCGCATATAGAAGCGCTCTTCGGCGCGGGGCACAAGCTGACGCCGACGAAGGATC
>JAITLA010000157.1 GCA_031278145.1 Eubacteriales Family XIII. Incertae Sedis bacterium | reverse complement strand
GGCAGAGCAAAGATGAAAAAAACGGGACTTAAGGTCGCGAAGTTCGGCGGTTCGTCCGTGGCGGACGCGATCCAGATTGAAAAGACGAGGAAGATCATAGAGGCGGACCCCGAGAGGCGCTACGTCGTCGTTTCGGCGCCGGGCAAGCGCTTCGACAGCGACAACAAGATCACGGATCTGCTGTACCTGTGCAAGGCGCAGATCGACCTGAGCGCGCCTTACGATCAGGTGTTTCAGGTCATCGTGGACAGATTTACGGCCACGGCGCTTGCGCTCGGCCTTGCGGTGAAGCCGGCGGAGCGCTTCGCGGAGATCAAGGCGCGCTTCGAAAGCGAGCCCTCCGCGGACTACATCGCCAGCAGGGGCGAATACATGAGCGCGATCATCCTCGCGGAATACCTCGGCTGCGATTTCGTGGACACGGCGGAGCTGATCCGCTTCGACAAGAAGGGCCGCCTGCTGTACGACGAAACGATTGCGGCGCTGAAGGTCGCCCTGTCGAAGACGGAGCGCGCGGTGCTGCCCGGCTTCTACGGCAGCGGCCCCGACGGCAAGATCAAGACCTTCTCGCGGGGCGGCTCGGACATCACGGGCGCGCTGGTCGCCGGCGCCGCGGACGCGGACGTCTACGAAAACTGGACCGACGTTTCGGGCTTTCTCGTGGCCGATCCCCGCATCGTGAAGAACGCGAAGGCCATCGACCGCATCTCCTACATGGAGCTTCGGGAGCTGTCCTACATGGGCGCCTCGGTGCTGCACGAAAACGCCGTCTACCCCGCGCGCCGCGCGGGCATTCCGATCAACATCCGAAACACGAACGAGCCGGACAATCCCGGCACGATCATCACGGCCGACGAGGGGGATCGCGACCCCGAAAACATCATCACGGGCATCGCGGGCAACAAGGATTTCGCCGTAATCGCCGTGTACAAAAGCATGATGAGCACGGAGGTGGGCTTTGTCAGGAAGCTCTTGAGCGTCTTCGAGGATTACGACATTCCCATCGAGCATATCCCGAGCGGCGTGGACACCGTTTCCATCGTGATCGCGAAGAAATACCTCGGGGACAGGCTCCCCGAGATCATAGAGGAATTCGAGCGCAAGCTGCGGCCGGACAGCGTCGAAGTCTTCGAGGAAATGGCCCTGATCGCCACGGTCGGCAAGGGCATGGCCGCGCGGCCCGGCGTTTCCGCCGCGCTGTTTTCGGCCCTCTACGAGGCCGGCGTCAACATCCGCATGATAGACCAAGGCTCAAGCGAGATGAACATCATCGTCGGCGTCGAGAACAAGGACTTTGAAACCGCGATCAAGGCGATATACAGAGCCTTCATAAAGGAGTAAGAGCAAGATGGGATGGATGGAAAAAATCTTCGGCGATCTGAACGCGAAGGAAGTCAAGAAGCTCGAGAAGATCGCCGATCTCGTGGCGGCCCGCGAAGCGGAGTGCGAGGCCCTGACAGACGACGAACTCCGCGCGAAAACGGCGGCGTTTCGGGAGAGGCTCGCGAACGGGGAGAGCCTCGACGATATCCTGCCCGAGGCCTTTGCCGTCTGCCGCGAGGCCGCTTGGCGCAGTCTGGGCATGAAGCACTTCTACGTGCAGATCATCGGCGGCGTCGTGCTGCACCAGGGCCGCATCGCCGAAATGAAAACGGGCGAGGGCAAGACGCTCGTCGCGACGCTCGCGGCCTATCTGAACGCCCTGCCGGGCGAGGGTGTCCACGTCGTCACGGTCAACGACTATCTGGCCAAGCGCGACATGGAGTGGATGGGCAAGCTCTACACCTTCCTCGGCCTGACCGTCGGTTGCGTGGTGCACGGCATCGGCGGCGAGGCCCGAAAGGCCGCGTACCGGGCGGATATCACCTACGGCACGAACAACGAATTCGGCTTCGATTACCTGCGCGACAACATGGTGGTGGACAAGGAGTCCCTGACGCAGACCAAGCTGAATTTCGCCATCGTCGACGAGGTGGACAGCATCCTGATCGACGAGGCGCGCACGCCCCTGATCATCTCCGGGCAGGGCGACAAGTCCACGGAGCTCTACGGCAGGGCGGACCGATTTGTCAAGCGGCTGCGGAACGAGGACGACTTCACGATGAACGAGAAGGACAAGACGATCTCCCTGACCGACGCGGGCGTCGCACAGGCCGAAAAGGAATTCGGCGTCGAGAACCTCTCCGACCCCGAAAACATGGAGATCAACCACCACATCATCCAAGCGCTGAAAGCGCGCAACCTGATGCAGAAGGACGTCGATTACATAGAAAAGGACGGCGAGATCGTCATCGTCGACGAATTCACGGGCCGGCTCATGTTCGGCAGGCGCTACAGCGACGGCCTGCACCAGGCGATTGAGGCGAAGGAGGGCCTGCACGTGCGGCAGGAATCCAAGACGCTCGCGACCATCACGATACAGAACTACTTCAGGATGTACCAAAAGCTGTCCGGCATGACGGGCACGGCCAAGACGGAAGAGGAGGAATTCCGCGACATCTACAATATGGACGTCGTCGAGATCCCCACGAACAAGGCCGTCATAAGGGAGGACATGCAGGATTCGATCTACGCCACGGAGAAGGGCAAATTCACGGCAATCGTGGACCGGATCATCGAGTGCAACGAAGGCGGGCAGCCGGTCCTCGTCGGCACGATATCCATAGAAAAATCCGAGCTGATCGGCAGGATGCTCGACAAGCGCGGCGTCAAGTACAACATCCTGAACGCGAAGCACCACGAGAAGGAGGCGGAGATCGTATCCGAGGCCGGGCGCCTCGCCTCCGTCACCATCGCGACGAACATGGCCGGTCGCGGCACGGACATCATCCTCGGCGGCAACCCCGATTTCGAAGCCAAGCGGGAGCTGCGCAAGAGCAAGCAGTACGACGATCAGACGATCTCCCACGCCTCCGGCGTGATTCCGCTGACCGATCCCGCGCTGCAAAAGGCACGGGAGGAATACAGAGCCCTGTACGAGCGCTTCAAGGAGGAGCGCGCGCGCGAGCAGCGGGAGGTGCTGGAACGCAAGGGCCTGCACATCATCGGCACCGAACGCCACGAGTCCCGCCGCATAGACAACCAGCTGCGCGGGCGCGCGGGACGCCAGGGCGACCCCGGCTCCACGCAGTTCTTCATCTCCATGGAGGACGACCTGATGCGGCTCTTCGGCGGCGAACGCATGCAGGGCATCGTAGAGCGGCTCGGCGTGCGCGAGGACGAGCCCATAGAGGCCAAGATGCTCACGCGCTCCATCGAAAACGCGCAGAAGCGCGTGGAGGGGAGGAACTTCTCCGTCCGCAAATACGTCTTGCAGTACGACAACGTGATGAACAAGCAGCGCGAGGTCATATACGGCGAGCGGCGCAAGGTGCTGAACGGCGAGGACCTGCGCGAGCACATCCTGTCCATGGCGGGAGAACTCGTCGACGAAGCCGCGGCGAGCGCGACGGTCGGTTCCAAATACGCCGAGGAATGGGACTTCGAGAGCCTTTGGAACGCGATGCACAGGATCAGCGGGCGCTTTGTCCCGCCCACCTACGACGCGGACGCACTGCACCTGCTCACGCCGGAGAGCCTGCGGGAGGACGTGTTCGCGCAGCTCGAACGGCTTTACGAGGAAAAGGAAGAAGAGATCGGCGCCGAGCGCATGCGTGACCTGGAACGCATGATCCTGCTGCGCGTCGTGGACACGAAGTGGATGGACCACATCGACGCGATGGACCAGCTGCGGCATGGCATCGGCCTGCGCGCCCTCGGGCAGCAGGACCCCGCAAAGGCCTACGCCGCCGAAGGCTTTGACATGTTCGAGCTCATGGTCAGCTCCATCCGCGAGGACACGGTCCGCTACTGCTACAACGTCACGATACAGACGAACGCGGCGCGGCGGCAGGTCATCGCGGTGGGAACGAGCCGGAAGGAGGACTACGCGAGCGACGCGGCCCGGCCGCAAGCCGCCGGCGCGGAGGGCCGCCCCCTGCCGAGCGGTACGAGGGTCCCCGAGCGCGCGCGCAAGCAGGAAACCGTAAGGCGCGAGGGGCCCAAGGTGCAGCGCAACGATTCCTGCCCCTGCGGCAGCGGGAAGAAGTACAAGAACTGCTGCGGCGCGAATTGACGAGGAGAAAAACACACAATGAAACGCCCGCTTGCGGCGCCGCTGTCGCTGAACCTCGCCTGCGCGGCCGCTTTTGCGAATGCCCTTGACACCGCGGTAATATACATATTATGATATGTATATTGAGCGGATATTATAAAATATACGTCTAAAAAAGAAAGGAAGTGACAGGGAAGTGGTAGAACTGGAACCGATCAAATACGAGCTCGGCGACACCACCGCGAAGCTCCAAGAATTGGGTGATTCCCTTTGACCTCGCGGGCTTGACGGAACGCCTCGGCGCGGCGGACGCCGCGATGGCGGTGGACGGATTTTGGGACGATCACGAACAGGCGCAACGCGTGCTGAAGGAAAAGAAGCGCTGCGAATCCCGCATCGGCGAGTTTCGCAAGCTGGAGCGCGCGCTTGAAGACATCGCGACGCTGATAGAGCTGACGGAGGAGGAGAACGACCTCTCGATGGCGCTCGAGATCCAAAAGAACTACGCCGATTGGAAGAAAGAGTTTGACGACATGCGCATTCGCACCCTGCTGGACGGCGAATACGACGCGAACAACGCCATACTCTCCGTTCACGCGGGCTCGGGCGGCACGGACGCGCAGGATTGGGC
>JAITLA010000154.1 GCA_031278145.1 Eubacteriales Family XIII. Incertae Sedis bacterium | reverse complement strand
CGGCCCGGGCCGCCGCGCGGACACCGGCCGGGGCGCTTCCCGCCGCCATCCTCGCCGCCGTCGTCCTCCTGCTGCTGCTCGCGGGTGCGCGCGCGCTGCGCGCGCGGGCACGGCGGCGGGCCGGCTGAGCGCGCCCTCAGAGCGCCGCCCTGCGCTCCGGGCACAAGCACCCGTTCGCTGCGCTCCGGGCACAGGCACAAAATCCAAAAAAGTGGCCGCCTCGTCCGGAGGCGGCCCCTTTCGCGCGCGGAACGCGGCGCAGGGCGTATATGCGTTACAACTTGAATTCCTTCTTCGTATCCGCCAGGGCCTCGTCGAGCCTGGCGATCACGGCGTCGATGCTCTCCTTGCTCAGTACGGCGGGCGGCTCGATGCGAACCGTCTTGGCGTTCACGAGGGTGCCGGCCGTCATCACGCGGCGCGCGAACAGCCCCTTCGTGACGCTGTAGCCGACCTCGGCCTCCGGGAATTCCATGCAGATCAGAAGGCCCGCGCCCCGATAGGCGGTCAGCACGGTCGGATACTTCTTCTTCAGCCCCTCGAGCTTGCCCATGATGTAATCGCCCTTTTCCTTGCACATCTTTGGAACGTCGTTCTCAAGCATGAACTTGATGGTGGAGATCGCCGCGGAGCAGGCCAGCGGGTTGCCGCCGAAGGTCGGCGAGCCGAGGATCCACGGATTGTCGATCAGCTTGTCCACCCACATCTTGGGACGGGCGATGATGCCCGTGATGGGCATGATGCCGCCGCCGAAGGCCTTGCCGTAGGTCATGATGTCCGGCACCACCTCCTCGTACTCGCAGCGCCACATGGTACCCGTCCTGCCCATGCCCGTCTGTATCTCGTCGAGGATCAGCGCCACGCCGTACTTGTCGCAGATCTCGCGGACCTTCTTCAGATATCCGGCGGGCGGGATGATGACGCCGGCCTCGCCCTGTATCGGTTCGAGGATGACGGCGGCCACCTTCTCGCCGACGGTCTGCAGGTTCTTCACGGCCGCTTCGAGCGCCGCGGCGTTGCCGTATTCGACGTGCTGCACCTGCTGTATCATCGGGGCGTAGTCCTCCCGGTACGCGCCCTTGCCGCCCATGGAGATCGCGCCCATGGACTTGCCGTGGAAGGCGCCGACGCTCGATATGTACCACCTGCCGCCCGTCGCGAGGCGGGCCAGCTTCAGGGCCATCTCCACGGCCTCCGCGCCGCCGTTTGTGAAGAAGCAGTATTGCAGATCGCCCGGCGTGATCATCGCGAGGATGTTCGCGAGATAGCCCCTGAGCGGGTCCACGAGCTCCTGCGAGTGCAGCGCGTACTTGTCGAGCTGTGCCCGGACCGTCTTCAGTATCTCGGGATTCCTGTGGCCGCAGGTGAATATGCCAAAGCCGCCAAGGCAGTCGATGAACTGCGTCCCGTAGAGGTCCTCGAAGTGATCCACGCTGTCCGTCCATTCCACAAAGGCGGCGTCGGTGGAAACGGACTTCCTGTATTCCAGCCACCCCGGATTGACGTTTTCATTGAAATTTTTGATGGATTCCTTTACGATGCTATCCTTTTCGTCCTTTGTGAGCTCGTCCCTTTCGATAAAGCCCACGACCTTCCGGGCTTCCTCCAGCGCGCGCTCTCTGTTGTAAACGGTCATACGCATACCTCCGATTTTCCGCGTTCGTCCGCGCCGTGCCGCAGCCCCTTGCCGCGGTCCGCCGTGAACGAGGCGTTGCTCAAAATACCCCGGAGCGGCTTCATGCCCCTCCGGAGATGCTTTCATGGTCTGCTTGCATGATATTCAAGATCCGTGCCGGATTGCGGCTTTTTCGAAAGGCGCGCGCGAGCGCGCGCGCGAAAGCGCGGACGCGCGGCCGAGGCGGACCCTTCCGTTCCCGCGCTTTCACGGCGATGGCGCGGCAAAAAAGAAAGGGCTGCGGACCGCGGGCGCCGCACGGCATACCGTATCATAATGGTATGAGATACGTTTCACGATTGCGACGCGCGATCTCATTCTTGAGAAGGATCCGCGTCGGCCGTGGCCGAAAAGCACGCGTGCAGGATCGCCATGACCTCCGCGAGATTCAGCGGCTTGCCCACGTGCCCGTTCATGCCCGCCGCAAGGCATTTTTCCACATCCTCGCGGAACACGTTCGCCGTCATCGCGATGATGGGGATCGCCTTCGCGCGGGGCAGGTCGAGCGCGCGTATGCGCCGCGTCGCCTCGTAGCCGTCCATCTCGGGCATCTGCAAGTCCATGAAGATCATGTCGTAGCGCGCGGGCGCTTCCCGGAACATACTGACCGCCTCCGCCCCGTTCGTGGCGCAATCGACGCCGATCTCCGTGGACGCGAGCAGGCTCAGGACGATCTCGCGGTTGATCTCTATGTCCTCCGTCAGCAATATGCGGCGGTCCTTGAAGCATCCGGGCGCGTCCGCGCGCGCCGTTTCGCCGCGCGCCGCGCCGACCGTTCCGGGGGCGGACGCATCCCGTTCCTCGCTTCCCGCAGCCCGCCACGCGCGTATCGTGAACAGGAACACGGAGCCCCGATCCGGCTGCGATTCCACCCATATGCGCCCGCCCATCAGCTCCACGATGCGCTTGGATATCGCGAGGCCGAGGCCCGTGCCGCCGAATTTGCGCGAGGTGCTGCTGTCCGCCTGCTCAAACGACGAGAACAGGCGGGACTTCTGTTCGTCGCTGATGCCTATGCCCGTGTCGCTCACCGCAATCCGTATCGTGCACAGGCCGTTCGTTTCATCCGCCAGATGCGCGTCGAGCCGGATCCTGCCGTGCTCCGGCGTGAATTTCACGGCGTTGGAGAGCAGGTTCGTGATCACCTGCGCCAGGCGCTGATCGTCGCCCGTCAGCACGCGCGGGATCGCCTCGTCCGCGTATACGGTGAAATCGAGGTGCTTTTCTTCGACGCGAAAGCCGATCACGTCCGCGGCCCTTCCGAGCGTTTCCGCGAAGACGAAGTCCGTGCAGGACAGCTCGAACTTGTTCGCCTCTATCTTCGACATGTCCAGAATGTCGTTTATCACCCCGAGAAGATGCGTCGAGGCCTCTTCTATCTTCTGCAGGCAGTAGTCCTTCTTCTCCGGCGCGCTCGATCCCTTTGCGATGGCCGTCATGCCTATGACGGCGTTCAGGGGCGTGCGCATCTCATGGCTCATATTCGCCAGAAAATCGCCCTTTGCGCGGCTCGCGTTCAGGGCTTCGCGCTCCTTCCGCTTGTACAGGCCCAGGCTCAGGCAGCCGCCCGTTATGACGCCGGCCATCGCGAGGATCATCAGCGCGGTCAGCAGCGTGATAATGCTGCGCGTCTGCATGATCTGTTCGTCGCTTATATCCACCCCCGCTATCGCGACGACGCGCTCTTCCTCGTCGAACACGGGCGAGAAGGAGGACAGCAGCCCGGTATAGCCCACGGAATAATTCCCGAGCCCCGATGTGGCGGCGATGCCCTCAAGCGCGGACAGCGGCGCGGGCTCCGGTTCCAGCGGCGGCGTGGCGAGGTTCACCGTGTCCTCGGTGAGGTCGTTGTCGACGATGAATTGCAGCCAACCGTCCTCTGTGGCGCGCATGTAATAGACGTACAGCACGTGCGCTTCCTCGGCAAAATCGATCAGGCGCAGCTTCAGCTCCGAAAACAGCGGGTCGTCCATGTCCGCGGGCTCGACGAGCGCGCCGAGTTCTTCCGCGTCGACGATCTCCGCCGCGGCCCGGCTCAGCGCGAGAAGCCGCTCTTCCGTGTTCTCCCGCAGGAAGCCGGATATGGAATTCACCATAACGCTCGTCGTTATGGCAACCGCGAGAACGATGAAGGACGATACAAAGAACAGGAGTATCGCGAGCTTGTCCCCGATGTATTTTCGCATCTGTGCGTAAGCCCTCCGTGCCGCGCGGCGAAAAGGAAACCCGCGACGCAAAACAGGATGTTCCGTCTGTTACATTATACATCCCCGCGCCGTCATATTCAATGCTTACTGTTTCCGATCCGCTCTTTCCTTGGGACAATCGGTTGCCGCTCCGCACGCCTCCGGACCGTAACCCCGCCGCGTTACAGTTCAGAGGCAGTCGGCCTTGGGCTTGGTAATCCTCTCCGCTCTTCGCAACGCCGCAAAGGACGCGGCGTTTGACGGTAAATTCCAACCGGTCGTTGCACGACCGGGGAATTCTCGAGTGGCGCCTTCCTGCCGTTTGCGCAAAGCGCAAACGGGGATAGGCGCGCATGCTCGCTGCGGTGGCCGCAAAGAACGCGGCCCTGGAATACCGCAAT
>JAITLA010000250.1 GCA_031278145.1 Eubacteriales Family XIII. Incertae Sedis bacterium | reverse complement strand
GCGGACGAGCCGACCGGCGATCTCGACCCCGATACGGCCGCCTCGATTCTGGCCTTCTTTGCGGAAATCCATCGAGCCGGAACGGCGATTGTGATGGTTACGCACGAGAGGGATCGCGTGTCCTTTGCGAACAGGCGCTTCGTCATGGAGGCGGGCCGTCTGCGGGAGCTCTGATCGTAAGCGGCCGATATCACACCAAAAAACCCCAACAAAAAAGTGCTTGACAGCAATGGCCGCGCCGTGGTAGAATCAGTAACATAATAAGTATTGCATATATGTTTAATATATTATTGGCATCGGGCCGGGAGGCCTTCTCCGTTTTGATCGTGAATCCGGTTTGCCCGAATCGGAGCGTCACGCGGACGCGCCGCCGGGAAGGGTCGCGAAGAGGGAGAAGGGCAGCGCAAGCAAGGAGGGAATATGGCCGGAAAAGAAATCAAGCAGATCGCAATCTACGGAAAGGGCGGCATCGGGAAATCCACAACCACGTCGAATCTCAGCGCCGCATTGTCCGATATGGGATATAAGGTAATGCAGTTCGGCTGCGATCCGAAGGCGGATTCCACGAACACGCTTCGGGACGGCAGCTACATCCCCACCGTATTGGAGTTGCTCCGGGACAAGGGCAAGGTGGATGCGCACGAGGCGATCTTCGAAGGATACAACGGAATCTACTGCGTGGAGGCGGGTGGACCCGCGCCCGGCGTGGGCTGCGCGGGCCGGGGCATCATCACGGCGGTCCAACTGCTGAAGCAGCAGAACGTCTTCGAGGAACTGGATTTGGACTACGTGATTTACGACGTCCTGGGCGATGTCGTGTGCGGCGGCTTCGCCGTGCCGATTCGGGAGGGCATCGCCAAGCACGTCTTTACCGTTTCTTCATCGGATTTTATGGCGATCTACGCCGCGAACAACCTCTTCAAGGGCATTCAGAAATACTCAAACTCCGGAGGGGCCTTGCTCGGTGGCGTGATTGCGAATTCGGTCACATCGGAGTACCAGCGCTCCATCATAGACGACTTCGTGGCGCGGACCAAGACGCGGGTCATGCAATACGTGCCCCGTTCCATCACCGTAACGCAGTCGGAATTGTCCGGGAAGACGACCATCGAGGGCGCGCCGCATTCCGATCAGGCCAAGGTGTATCGGGAACTGGCAAAGCGGGTGGCCGAGCACACGGAATCCACGACGCCCGCGCCTCTGGACGCGCAGCAGCTCAGGGACTGGGCCGCGGAGTGGGCGGATCAGATCCTGGCAATCGAAAGCGGCGAGGTGCGAACGGCGGCGGAGCATATCTGACGGCAAAACGCCCCGCCCGCGCGGACATTTCGCGGCGGGCGCCCCGTTGCCAAACGGAGCGATTCTCACAGGATGCGCCGTGATATGATGGAATGGTAAAATATACGATATTCGATTGCTTGGCGAATATCCTTGTTGACCGGACAACCGGAGGCAAGACCGTCGCATTTCGCATGCGATTCGGCGTTGCCTTTTTTGTTTTGTTTGAGGCTTCAAGTCGAAGACGCGTTTTTAAGGAAAGAGCGAGATGGAAAAAATCGCGAAAAGACTTACGGATCTGATCGGGGAAACCCCGCTGCTGGAGCTCGGCGCCTATGGCGCGGCGCTTGGAATCCGGGCGCGGCTCATCGCAAAGCTCGAGTATTTCAACCCCTTGGGCAGCGTGAAGGATCGCATTGCGCTTGCCATGATCGAGGGCGCCGAGAAAAAAGGCGAGATCACGCGCGACACGGTCCTGATCGAACCGACAAGCGGCAATACGGGTGTGGGGCTTGCGTTTGTGGCGGCCTCGAAGGGCTATCGGATCATACTGACCATGCCCGACACCATGAGCGTCGAGCGCCGGCGCCTGCTCACCGCCCTCGGCGCGGAGCTGGTGCTCACGGCCGGCGCGGACGGGATGAAGGGCGCCGTGCGCAAGGCCGAAGAGCTTGCCGCAAGGCTGCCGGATTCCTTTATACCGCAGCAGTTTGAAAACCCGGCAAACCCGCGGATCCACGAGGAAACGACCGCCGAGGAGCTGTGGCGCGACACCGCCGGCGGCGTGGATGTCTTCGTGGGCGGCGTCGGTACCGGCGGTACGATCACGGGGGTGGGACGGCGTCTGAAGGCCTACAAGCCCAAGGTCAAAATCGTGGCCGTGGAGCCTCTGGATTCGCCCGTCCTCTCGGGCGGCGCACCCGGGCCGCACAAGCTGCAGGGCATAGGCGCGGGCTTCATCCCCGGCGTGTTCGACGGGGCAATCGTGGATGAAGTATACAAGGTTCGCGCGGATGAAGCCTTCGTCACATCGCAGCTGCTCGCGCAAAAAGAGGGCCTGCTCGTCGGGATTTCCTCCGGCGCCGCGGCGTTCGCGGCCACGCAGATTGCAAAGAGAACGGAGCACAAGGGGCAAAACGTCGTCGTGCTACTGCCCGACACGGGCGAGCGCTATCTCTCCACGCCGCTGTTTGATCGGATCGTGGAATAGTCTTCGTCACACGCGGAGCGTTTCGAAGGAGAGCGTATGAATTATCTGAAAGAAAAACAGGCGCCGAAGCGGGAGGACCGCCTCAACACCTGCATTACCTATGGCGGAACGCTCTGCGGCATCGCGGAACGCGCCGGCTGCGGCTGCTTGGACGACGGCCGAAGGGGCTTCTCGCAGGGCTCGATCTGCCTGTTGCTTCCCGGGCTCGCGATGATTGCGAACATACCGGACAACCTAATCCTGCTGCACGGCGCGGTCGGGTGCGGGGTGTGCCTGCTTTCCCAAAACGCCAATTCCCGCTCGGGCGGGCAGGCGCGCTTTGGCAGGACAAAGGATGCGATGTGGGTTTCGACCGCGCTGAACGAAGCGGATGTGATCAACGGCGGCGAGCCGAAATTGCGCGAGGCCATACTGGAGGCGGACAAATTGTACCGCCCTCGGACGATCACCGTCGTCACGGTCTGCGTACCCGGGATCATAGGCGACGACGCGGACAACGTGATAAGCGAGCTTCGCGCCGATGTGGCGGCCGAGCTCATATCCGTCCACTGCGAGGGCTTCAAAACCAAGATCTGGGCAACCGCTTACGACGCCGTGTACCACGGGCTCGCCGCGCGGCTTTTGAACGATCCCCTTGCGCCGCAAGCGCTCTTGGAGGATGAACTCGAGGACGCCAAATTCCGGCTGGAAAAAAGCAGAACGGTGAACCTCCTGAACGTATCGTCCATGGGGCGCGTAGACGAGCTGGAGCTCACCCGTCTTCTGAACGCGCTCGATTTGAACGTCAATATCTTTCCGGTCTTTTCCGACTCGGAACGGATGTACAAGGTGAAATACGCCGCGCTGAGCATCAGCGTGTGCCCGACGCACGATGACTATTTCGCCAAGTATCTGAAGGATGAATTCGGGATCCCCTACATACTGCGCCACATGCCCATCGGTATGGACAACACGGACGCGTGGATCCGCGAGGTTGCGGCGTTTTTCGGGGAGGAAGCCATAGCCGACAGGATCATCGAGCGGGAACGCGCGCGCCTTGAGGCGGCCCTCGCGCCGTATCGCGCCTTCTTCAAAGGCAAGAAGGCATTCATAAGCGCCGGGGAATTCCGCGCCCTCGCGACGGGCGCTCTGCTGCACGAGCTCGGCTTCGAGATCATCGCAATCCGCGCTTTCCACCACGACGAGTTTGCGATCCCGGAATACGAAAAACTCAAAAGCATCCTCGGCGACTTCGTCTTCAACGTCGCCAACGTACAGCCCTTTGAGGAAGCCAATCTCTTGAGGCGCTTGAAACCCGATCTCCACCTTGGGCATTGGAACGACAATTCCACAGCGGCAAAGCTGGGCATACCGTCCCACGTGATCTACAATACGGGTTTGAGCTACATCGGCTACAAGGGCGCGTTTGAAATGGCGCGCAGGCTTTACCGGCAGCTGAAAAACCCCGCGTTCAACAGGAATCTCAGCAGATACGCGCGGCTGCCGTATCGCGGGAGCTGGTACGGGGAAAGCCCGTTCAAATACATCAAGGAGGATGCGCGCGTATGAGCGGCTTTGTCGAAAGACCCAGGTGCTTCTGCGCTTTGGGCGGCGCGCTGTCCACGCTTGAGGCGCTGCCCGAAACGATTCCGATCCTCCACGCGGCCGCGGGTTGCGCGGGCGGCATCGCTTGGGGACAGAACGGGGGTTCCGCCCTGCAGGTCGGCGGATATTGCGGCGGCCTGATGACGCCGAGCTCCAATGTCGGAGAGTCGGAAATCGTCTTCGGCGGAACGGAACGCCTTGCGGAGCAGATAAAAAACACGCTTGCCATCATGAAGGGACGCCTGTACGTGGTTATTTCGGGCTGCGTGACGGAAATCATCGGGGACGACGTGAAAGCCGTCGTCGGCGGCTTCGCAAGCGCGCGCCGGAGCGTGACCTACGCGCAGACCGGCGGCTTCAAAGGCAATGCCTATGTCGGCTACGACATCGTTATGTCCGAGCTCGTGCGGCAGTTTGTCAGGAAGGGCGCGAGGAGGAAAAAGACCTCCGTAAACGTGCTGGGCGTCGTTCCTTACATGGACGGATTCTGGCGCGGCAATCTGACGGGCATTCGGGAGAGCCTCGCGCTTCTCGGCCTCGACGCGAACACGTATTTCACGTTGGACGACGATTTGAACGGCCTCAGGAATTCATCCGCCGCCGCGCTGAACATCGTCGTGTCGGACGTCTACGGCATCGAAACGGCGAAGGCCTACGAGAAGGAACACGGCACGCCGTATATCGTTTCCTCGTTTCCAATCGGGCCGACGGCCACCGCGAAGCTTCTCAGAGAAACGGCCGGGGCGCTCGCGCTCGACGTCGATGCGGAGGCGATCATCGAGGAGCAAAACAGGCGGTATTACCGATACCTCGAGCCCTTGACGGACTGCTATCACGACACGGATCTGCAGCGGCGCGCGGTGATCGTCGCGGATGTCAACTACGCGGTTGCCGCAACGCGCTTCCTGCTGGACGATCTGGGATGGATCCCCGATCTGGTGCAGCTCACCGATGTGCTGACGCCCGAGCAGGAAGAGGCGGTGTCCGAAAAGCTCCTGGATCGGCAATGGGGGCTTGCGCCCAAGATCGTTTTCGATACGAACGCGAGCGAGGCCGGCCGATATGTCAGCGAGATCTTTCCGAAGAAGGAATTGGACATGTACGCGGATTCCTTCACGCCCGGCTTTGTGATAGGCAGCTCTTTTGAACGCGCGCTCGCGGAAAGGCTCGGCGCGCCGCATTTGAGCGTCAGCTTTCCGATTGCGAACCGCGTTGCCGTGAACAGAGGCTACACCGGCTTCGCGGGAGGGCTTACGTTCACGGAGGATTTGCTCGGCGCGGCGGTCGCCGCGCGCTGAGGCGCGGAGAAAGGAGGGCGCTCATGCCCGAGGCCACGGGAAAAATCGTATTGGAACACCTCAGTCAAATCTTTCACGTTCGCAATGCGGAAACGAAGCGCACGGAGGAATTCGTCGCCCTGACCGATTTCAGCTTGGAGATCGACGACGGCGAGTTCGTTGCCATCGTCGGCCCCTCGGGCTGCGGGAAATCCACGTTGCTCGACATCGTATCGGGCCTGGTCAAGCCCGCGGCGGGCGAGATACGCATCGACGGCAAGCTCGTCACGGGTCCCGCGCTGGACAGGGGCTTCGTCATGCAGGGCTACGCGCTCTTCCCTTGGCGGACGACGTGGCGGAATGTGGAATACGGGCTCGAGGTGAAGCGTATGCAGAAGAAGGAGCGGCGCGAGATATGCCGGAAATACATCGATCTCGTGGGGCTGAACGGCTTTGAGGATCGATATCCGGGCGAGCTGTCCGGCGGAATGCGGCAGCGCGTCGCGATTGCGAGGGCCTTGGCCTACGACCCCGAGGTGCTGCTCATGGACGAGCCCTTTGCGGCCGTCGACGCGCAGACGCGCGAAACCCTGCAGGAGGAGCTCATTCGGATTTGGGAAAAGACGAAGAAAACGATCCTCTTCATCACGCACAGCATCGAAGAGGCCGTGCTGCTCGCGGATCGCGTCGTCGTTATGACCGCGAGCCCCGGAAGGATCAAGAAAATCCTCAAGATCGATCTGCATCGGCCGCGCACGGCGGACAGCATGCGCCTGTCGGCCGATTACGGCTGGATCAGTCATCATATCTGGGAACTGCTGCAAAACGGCGACGATAAAGAACAGAGGCTTCCGGATCCCGCGGCTTTTATATAGGCGCGGGAGAAGGGGCCCGTATGAGAAAGGAGAAGAACATGGCCATGAATTTGGGAACGACCGTGGACATTCCCTCCAGGGAAACGCGGCTCGGATCGATCATCGGATATGCGGGCACCATCGGCGACATCGCAAAAAAGATCGAGTGCGGCGCCTTGAAAAACAAGAACAGATGCTACCGGGAGGCCACCGGCTGCCCCAATATGTGCGCGGTGAGTCTGTTGTGCGATGTGCGCGACATGGCCGTGATCTATCATTCGCCCGTCGGCTGCATGTCGGGCTCCGCCGGCACGCTTTGGCTCGTCAACAAGGTGGCGGAGCGCAGGGGCCTGAAAAACAACGCGCGGGTGCTCGGAACCGATCTCAACGAGGCGGACACGATCTTCGGCGCCGCCGGCGATCTGCACGAAGCCATCTTGGAAACCTACAGGCGCTACAAACCCGCGGCCATCGTCATCGCGGCCTCCTGCGTGTCGGGCATCATCGGCGAGGATTTGGAATCCGTCGCCGCGGAAGCGGCGGGCAGCGTGCCCGTGCCCGTGATCCCGATGCACTGCGAGGGCTTCAAGTCGGCGATCTGGGCAAGCGGCTTTGACGCGGCCGATCACGCGGTGCTGACAAACCTCGTGAAACCGCCGAAGGTGAAGCGAAACGTGATCAACTTCAAGAATTTTCGCGAAAGCGCCAGGGCCGACATCGAGGACATGTTCCGGCAGATCGGTGTGGACGCCGTGCAGTTCCTCTATTCCACGTCCACCGTGGAGGAGCTTGCACACCTCTCGGAAGCGCGCGCGACGGTTTGCATCTGCAGCACCCTGGGCACCTATCTCGGCAACGGTCTGCGGGAGCTCTACGGCGTACCCTACATCCAAACGCTCAACCCGGTCGGCATCATCGGCTTTGAGGAATGGCTGCGGACGATAGGCCGGGCGATAGGCGAGGAGGAGAGGGTCGAGGCCTATATCGCCCGCGAACGCGCCGAATGGATGCCCAAGATCGAAGAGGAAAAGAAGGATCTGAAGGGCCTGCACGTGGTCTTGGGCATGGGGGCGAGCTTTGCCTTCCAAGTGGCGCGCGTCGTGCAGGAGCTGGATATGGTGGTCGATTTCACGCTGGCGTGGCATATGGATCCGCAGTACGACAACGGCGAGAAGACGTCGCACGCGCAGTACATGGCGGGCATGTCGGACTACGATTTCGAGGTCAGCGTTTCCGATCAGCAGTCCTACGAGATCTACAATGTATTGACGAGATACAAGCCGGATCTCTATCTCGGCCGGCATCCGGGCGGCGCCATCCTCGCGATCAAGCTCGGCGTCCCCGCGCTGTTCATGGTGGAGGAATACACGACCTTCGGCTATAAGCGCTATCTGCAATTCATAAAGGTCCTCAAAAACCTGCTTTCCAATCATGGCTTTGAGGATAAGCTCGCGGCGAGGGTGAAGATGCCCTATTCGGATTGGTGGCACAAGCAGCACTACGCCGCGATGTTGGAGGAGGTATCCGTATAGATGGCAAGGTTGACGGATCGGGCAATATACAAATGCGGGCTCGGCGCCCTGCAGTCCGTCCACGCGATAGAGGGCGTCCTGCCGGTGCTGCACGCGGGACCCGGCTGCGCCGGCAAGCTTGCGGGCTCGGATTTCGGGACGTCGGGGCATTTCAACGCGGGGATGTTTCCGTGCTCAAACCTGTCGGAGTCCGAGATCGTGTTCGGAGGCGAGCAGCGCTTGCGCGAAACGATTGAGAACGCCCTGCGGATCATCGACGCGGATCTCTACGCGGTGTTCACGAGCTGCGCCTCGGAGATCATCGGGGACGATTCCGAGGAGGTTGTCAATGAATTCCGCAGGGACGGGAAGCCCGTGATCCACATCTCCACCGCGGGCTTCAAGGGGAACAACTATGTCGCGCACGAGTGGGTGCTTGAAGCGATCTTCAATCAATACCTTCCGGCGTCCAAGCTTCGCCCGATCCAAAAGGGCCTCGTCAACGTGTTCGCGAGCCTGCCGCTGCACGATCCGCATTGGCACGGCAACTACGACGCCTTGGAAGGACTGCTGGCGAAGATCGGGCTGAAGGCGAACATCATCTTCGGCTACGGGCGCGGGCTCAAGCACGTGGATCGCATTCCGAACGCGGAATTCAACCTGGTCGTGAATCCCTGGCTCGGCCTCGACAGCGTCAAGCTGCTTGAGAAAAAGTACGGAACGCCCTACCTCCACTACCCCTGCCTGCCCATCGGACCGTCGGAAACGACGAAATTCCTGCTCGCGCTGAGCGAGTTTGCGGGTCTGGACGCGGAAAAAACAAGGAGGGTCGTCGATGAAGAGGAAAAGCGATACTACTATTTCATCGAAAGATACGCGAACACCTTCCTCGAAACGCGCATCATGTCAAAGCGCTTCGCGATCCTCTCCGACGCGCAGAACGCGCTCGCCTTCACGCGCTTTTTGACCAATGACCTCGGCATCAATCCCGTAAAGGTCTTTGCGATGGAGAACGTGCCGCAGCATCACAGGGAAGCGGTCCGCCGCTGTTTTGAGGAGCTCGATTACGGCATCGAGGCGGATGTTTCGTTTGAAACCGACAGCCACTTGGCGCATGAGGCGGTCAAGACGGGCGAGTATCTGGGCTATCCGCTGATCCTGGGCAGCGCGTGGGAACAGCGGCTCAAGGAGGAAACGAAGGCGCATTTCCTCGGCGTTTCATGGCCGCTCAACGAGCGCCTGATCATCAACGGAACCTATGTCGGCTACGACGGCGGCCTCAGGTTCCTCGAGGACATCTACACCGTCGTATTGACGCGGTTTTTGTAAGCGGGCGCGGCGCGCACGCACACGGAGGACGAACAAATGGACAGAATCGCCATCGCGAGCACGGACGGCGTGAGGATAGACGAGCATTACGGGCGCGCGAAGCGCTTTCACATCTTCATCGTGGACGACGCCGGGGACATCCACAGCGACGGTGTGCGCGAGATCGCGCCGCCCGATGGCATCCCCGAGCATGAGATCCTCGACGCCAAGGCGGATCTGCTCGGCGACGTCGATTACGTCTTGAGCGCGAAGATCGGCCCTGCGGCGGTGGCCGCATTGGCCCGCCGGAGGATCGCCGCCTACGCCCATACCGGCGCGATAGAGAAGGCCTTGCGCGGCTTTGTGAAGCGCCGCGATCTGATCGGCGGGCTCGCGGGATCCGAAAGCGAATACTTGACGGCCTGCATAGGCCGCGGTGGTGCTTGCGGAGGCGGCTGTTCCGGCCGCGGGCGATGATCGGAAGCGTCCGCGGCGAGAATGCATTGCTTACAAAGAAACGCAAAAAACAAGGAGGAAAAAGGAATGAAATACAAGAAGAATATGCTTCGGAGCTTGTCTTATCTCATCGCCCTGTTCATGATCGCCGCGCTCGCGGCCTGCTCGTCGAACGACGCAAACGGCTCTCAGAGCGCCGGCGACGAGGCCGCGACGGCGGATGCGTCCGAGGAAGGCGCCGCGCTCGCGGACGGCGGCGAGCCGTTCACGCTGCGCGTGATCACGCAGCCCATCTTCAATGAGATCATCGTCGCGGATGAGCTGGGCTTCTTCGCGGAAGAAGGCATAGAGATCGAATACGTGGGGGCCATCCCCTCGGGCGTCACGGAATTCCAGCTGCTTGAGCAAGGGGAGATCGATTCCTTTGTGTCCGTCCATCCGCCCCAGGTCGGACAGGCGCGCGTCGCGGGAATAAAGGCCGTTTCGGTGGCGCCGGGCAGCATCGATACGCGCGTGTATCCGCACATACACTATCTTGTGCGGGAGGACAGCGACATTCAATCGCTGGACGATCTGATCGGCAAGAAGATCGGCATCAGCAATCTCGCTGCTTGCACGAACGGATTCGTGGACATCTATCTGCAATCCCGATTCCCGGATTACACGCCGGATCAAGTCGAGTATATTCCGCTCGGCGCCAATACGGAGCAATCGCTCGTGCAGGGCCTGATCGACATTTCCACGGCGCACAATCCGTCGGCGGGCATTACGTTGGCGGCCGGCGGCGTGCGCGAGATCGCGAGCAGCGCCGATATACTCCGGCAAGAGAATTTTTCACTGGCGGCCAGGGGCTTTCTGGAGAGCTTCATCGAGGAACATCCGGACGTCGTGCAGGGCTATGTCAACGCCATGTACCGCGCGCGCCTCTGGATCAACGATCACCTTGAGGACGCGATCCGCCTGAACGCGGACGTGCTCGGTCTGGCGTCCGAGAACGTCAGCCCCGCGATCTACGAACAGGCGAAAAACAATATACCCGCGGACATCGAGCGTTGGGTCGATTTCGGGGAAAGCGTCGGCAACTGGCAAGCCGGAGAGATCGAGGCCGAGGAGCTCTATACGCTCGAATTCGTTCCGGACGACGCGCCCGCCTCCGACAAGGATATCCGCTGGGAAGGGATAAATGGGGAATGAAGCGGATTCGAAAGATCACGAGCGGGGCGATCCATCTGTCGCTGGCGATCCTCGTCTTCCTTGTCCTTTGGGAAATCAGCGGCAGGCTCGGCCTGTTCGTCAATCCGCTGTTCCTTCCGCCCATCTCCAAGGTGCTGGCGATCCTCGGCGATCTCTTGGCGGCGGGGGACGTCCAAAAACACGCGCTGATCAGCCTTCGGCGCGCTTTGACGGGCTTCTGCTTCGGCCTCGCGTTCTCCATCCCCGCGGGATTGATCGTCGGATGGAGCCGGCGCGTTGAGAACTTCTTGAACCCGCTTTTGCAGTTGTTCAGAAATCTTCCCATCCTGGCTTTGTTTCCCGTGTTCGTCATGTTCTTTGGCATCGGGGAACTGTCCAAGACGGTGATCATCTTCTGGGCGGTGATCTGGGCGACATTGCTCAATACCATTTCCGGCGTGAAAAGCGTGGATCCGCTGTTGATCAAGGCGTCCCGTTCCATGGGTACGGGCTCGATCCGCCTGTTCGTGACCGTTGTGCTGCCGGCGGCGCTGCCGCATATCTTTACGGGCGTGCGCCTGAGCGCCGCCAATTCGATCCTCGTGCTCGTGGCGGCGGAGATGATCGGCGCGAGCAGGGGCCTTGGCTACGCGCTGTATTTCTATCAGATGAACATGATGATTCCGCAGATGTACGCGTATCTGATCATCATGGCCATCATCGGCGTCGGTCTGAACGCTTTTTTGGAGTTTATCGAGAAACGCAGCTTTCGATGGCGCGACACGGTGAAGGCGTAAGGGCCACGTGCGGGCGCCGTCCGCAAAAAGGGGAGTGACAAAGATGCGTGACACGGAAGTAAAAGAGATAACGAATCTACACCCCTGCTTCAACAGGGTGAACAACAAGGGCAGGATGCACCTGCCCGTCAGCCCCGCCTGCAACATCTTTTGCAGGTTCTGCGAGCGGAAGATCGGCGCCTGCGAGGATGTGCGCCCCGGGGTGGCCGGGGAGCTCGTCGAGCCAAAAGACGCGCCCGAGCGCGTTGCGGAGGCGCTCCGGCTCTGCCCCGAGATCACGGTGGTCGGCATCGCCGGCCCCGGCGATACCCTTGCCACCGATCACGCCTGCGCGGCCTTCCGCGCGATAGGGGCGCGCTTTCCCGCGCTGATTCGGTGCATGAGCACGAACGGGCTTTTGCTGCCGGAGAAGATAGGGGACGTGATCGACGCCGGCGTCCGGACGCTGACCGTGACGGTGAACGCCGTGGATCCGGTCATCCTGAGCCGGCTCAACGACGGGATCGTCTACCACGGCGATCCGCTCACGGGGGAAGAGGCGAATCTGATCCTGATCAGAAACCAACTGGAGGGGATCCGTCTGGCCGCGGAAGCGAATCTGATCGTCAAGGTCAACACCGTCCTCGTACCCGAGATCAACGGTAGGCACATCGGCGCCGTCGCGCGCGCGGTGGCGAAGCGCGGCGCGTCGATCTACAACATCATCCCGCTGATCCCGCAGCACAAGCTCGCCCGGCTGTCCGCGCCGTCCTGCGCCGAGATCGACCGCGCGCGCGGCGACGCGGAAAACCACATTCCCGTGTTCCGCCACTGCCAACACTGCCGCGCGGATGCCGTCGGTCTGCTCGGCGGAAAGGATTTCGGGGAGCAAATCTATCGCGTGCGCGCGGCCGAAACATTCTCACACGGATGATCCTCGGCGGAAAGGAGGCCGTATGACACATCGCATCGCGGTCACAACCACGGACAGGCTTACCGTATTCCTGCACTTCGGCCGGGCGGAAAGCTTTCATATCGTAGACATCGACGGGGATGCCTACCGCTTCGTCGAGGTGCGGCACGCAGAAAGCGCGTGCGGGGAAGGCGGTCACGACGTGTCCCGCTTCGATGCGATATTGGAGCTGCTGTCGGACTGTGAGGCCATCGTCACGGGGAAGATAGGCCCGGGCGCGCAGGAGTACCTGCTGCGCCGCGGCATGCGCGTGTTCGAGAGCCCCGGCGTGATCGATAAGGATTTTTTGCGGAATAAACTTGACAAATTCGGCGCAGGATTTTTCTCGTCGAGCAAGGCGCAAAACGCAGACGAACCCTAAGCTACGCAAAAGCATCTTAGCGCGGCGCATGCGGTCGGGCCTGTGCCCGGCCATGCGTTCAACCGAGCAAATTGGGCAAAAAAAGCGATATCCCGGGAATGTAAGTGATTATAAGCAGACCTATGATATATAATATGATATACGGGACCAAAGAC
>JAITLA010000234.1 GCA_031278145.1 Eubacteriales Family XIII. Incertae Sedis bacterium | reverse complement strand
TCGAGGCGCCCGACCGTGTTGTTACGCAAAAAAAAATCGTCGCAAAAATCGAATTCCCCTTGCCATTTCGCGTATGTTTATGTATAATACAAATGTTGCATGCAACGCAAGGATCCGCCAGAAGGAGGTGGGGTACGGATGGCACAGGTAATCGTCAGGGAAAACGAGAGCTTGGAGAGCGCACTGAAGCGCTTCAAGCGTTCCTGCGCGCGCGATGGCGTCATGTCGGAGCTGCGCAAGCGGGAACACTACGAAAAACCGAGCGTGAAGCGAAAGAAAAAGTCTGAAGCCGCGAGAAAAAAGGCCAAGAAATACTGATTTGCGCCAATCCTCCGGCACGGAACGAAACGCGAGGGACATGAACCCGAAGGCGAGGCTTGCGGTCGACCGTATGAGGCGTTGAAAGCCAAGGACGAAAGATAAGAAAGAACACGCCGCGCTTTGCGCGGGCCGCGATTGGGCGGCGGGGAACGACGGCGGCCGGGATCCGGACGCCGCCGGGCTTGCGGCGGTTTTGGCCAAGCGGGCGGAAGTGCGCAAGGATGCGTTCTCCGACTTTGATGTGGAAGAAAAGCTGAGATAAGCACCCGCGCCCGGCCGGGGCGCGAGCGATTGTTGGAGTGTTTCGGTCTTTCCGAGCGCTCCATTTTTTCTTATTGCTCCGCCGGCAAAACGAAGGGAAAATTTGAACAACCTGATTGCAGAAGAAATAAAGATGCGGATCGACCGCGATCACATCGCGAAGGATCTGTTCGGGAATCTGGACGTGAATCTGCGGATCCTCCGCGACAATTACGACGTGGATATCGTGCAGCGGCAGGACGAGATCGTACTCACGGGCGGCGAGGCGTCCAAGGCCGGTGAGGTGATCGCGGACCTCATTGACATACTCGAATCGGGCGAAAGGCTTGACCCGCAGACGGTGAACTATGTGATCGGCCTGCGCAGGGAGGGGCTTTCCTACCGCGAGAACAACGTGAACCGGGATGTCATCTGCTTCACGCATCGCGGCAAGCCCGTCAAGACCAAGACGATGGGCCAGGCGGACTACGCGCGGCGCATGCGCGAGCACGCGATTGTGTTCGGCATCGGGCCCGCCGGCACGGGCAAGACCTACCTCGCCGTCGCGATGGCGATCAACGCCTTCAAGAACAAGGAGGTGGAGAAGATCATCCTCGCGCGTCCCGCCGTCGAGGCCGGGGAACGCCTCGGATTTCTGCCGGGCGACCTGCAGGAGAAGGTCGATCCTTATCTGCGGCCGCTCTACGATTCGCTCTATGAGATGCTCGGCAGGGACGCGGCGCTGCGGCTCAAGGAACGAGAGAGCATCGAGGTCGTGCCGCTGGCCTATATGCGCGGCCGGACGCTTGATCGCTCCTTCATTATACTCGACGAGGCGCAGAACACGACGAAGGAGCAGATGAAGATGTTCCTGACGCGGCTCGGCGTCGGCGCGCGGGCCGTCGTGACGGGCGACATCACGCAGATCGATCTGCCGCGCGGGAAAAAATCGGGCCTCAAGCACGCGACGGAGGTGCTCGGGCACATAGAGGATATCGCGTTTTGCTTTTTGAAGGACAGCGACGTGGTGCGCCACGCGCTCGTCCGCAAGATCATCGGCGCGTATGATCGCTACGAACGCGAGAATCCGCACGATGAGGATGCGTTTTGACGGCCGGCCGCGCCCCCTGCGGCGCGCGTTCGCACGCGGAACGGTGGAGTGTATGAACATAGTATTCAGCGACGAAAGGATGCCCGGCGAAAGGGTGATCGGCCTCATGCGGGAGGCCGGCGGCCTCTGCGCCGCCGAGGAGGGTTTTGATCCGGACAAGATCGAGGTCAGCGTGACCTTTGTGGACGCCGCGGAGATGCGCGAGCTGAACCGCTTGTATCGGGAGATCGACGGCGCCACGGACGTGCTTTCCTTTCCGCAATACGCCGCGCGCGCGGAGATCCCCATGGACGCTTACGTCCTGATCGGCGACGTCGTGATCTGCTCGGAGCAGGCCCTGCTTCAGGCGGATGATTTCGGGCATTCGCCGGAGCGCGAGCTCGTCTATCTGTTCGTACACAGCGTCTTTCACCTGCTCGGCCACGATCACGATTCCGAGGAGGATCGCGCAAGGATGCGCGAACGCGAGGAAAGCGTCATGGAACGCCTGCGGCTGACGCGATGAACGCCCGTACCGGCGGGAAGGGGCCGCGCCCTTGCGCGCGCGCGGCGGCGGAGCGGAGCGGGCGCATATGAAATCGGGTTTTATCGGCATAATAGGCCGGCCGAACGTGGGCAAGTCCACCCTGCTGAACGGCATCACGGGCGAGAAGATCGCGATTGCGACGGAGAAGCCGCAGACGACGCGCAACCGCATCCGGGGCGTGTACACCGCGCTTTCCGAAAACGAGGCGGACGGCGTGCAGATGGTGTTCATCGACACGCCGGGCATACACAAACCGCGCAACAAGCTCGGAAGCTATATGACGCGCGTGGCCGCGGATACGCTCCGCGAGGTGGATGCGGTGCTGTTCGTCGTGGACGCCGCACCCTCCGAGGGCGGCGGGGATGCGTACATCTTGGAGCTTCTCGAGGGGATCGGCACGCCTCGGATTGCGGTGATCAACAAGATCGACACGATGCCGCCCGCCGTCTTCAAGGCCGTCTACGACGCGTATGCGGCGCGCGATCTGTTCTGCGACGTGCTGGGCGTTTCGGCCCTCACGGGGAAGAATGTGCCGCGTCTGATCGGCGTTCTGCGGGGCTTGCTCCCGGACGGTCCGATGTTTTTTCCCGCAGACGCGGTGACGGACAGGCCGGAGCGCTTCATCGCGTGCGAGCTGATACGCGAAAAGCTGCTCCTCTATTTGGACGACGAAATACCGCACGGCGTCGCCGTAGAGATAGAAAGCTATGAAGAGCTGCGGGGCCTGACGCGCATAGGCGCCGTCATCCACTGCGAGAAGAAATCGCACAAGGGCATGATCATAGGCAAGGAAGGCCGCAAGCTCAAGGGCGTGGGGAAAAGCGCGCGCGCCGACATCGAAGCCCTGCTCGGCACGAAGGTGTTCCTGCGGCTTTGGGTCAAGGTTCGCGAGAACTGGCGCGACAGCGACTTCGCGCTGCGTTCCTTCGGCTACGGGGACGAGTGAATGGACGCGCACACCGAGGGCATTGTCCTGAAGCAGACGAAAACACTGAACGGGCGGCGCATGCTCACGCTGTTCTCGAAGGAATACGGCAAGATCGGCGCCGGCACGGGCCTCGCGGCCAAGGCCAAGAGCGGGTCCTCGCTCGCGCTGCGGCCCTTCACATACGGGATCTACGGTCTTAGGCAAAGCCGTGGCGCATGGCATATGAACAGCGCGGAGGTCTTGCGCGACTTCTTTCGCCTCGCGGAGGAACCGGACAGGTTCGCGAACTGCTCCTACGCCTTGGAATTCACGGAAAAGCTGCTGCCCGAGGAGGCGCCGGCCCCGGCGCTCTTCGCGCTCGTGCTCGAATACTTTGAAATGATGGAAGGCCGCAGAAAGAAATTCGACACGCTCACCCTGGCCTTTTTGTTCAAGGCGATCCACATTTGGGGCGCCGCGCCGGAGATCGAAAGATGCGCGCGCTGCGGCAAAACGCCCCAAGGCGCCGTTTCCTTCGGCGTTCGCGACGGCGGCATCGTCTGCGACGCTTGTATGAAGGCAGAAATTATCCCGGATACAGGCAAGGATCGGTTGCTTTATCCTTTGAATTTTGATATACTGAACGTGATGCGTTACATCCCGGGGCGCCCGCTGCGGGATCTGGAACGCCTCGCGCTCGACGGACCCGTGCTGCTCGCCCTAAAGCGCATCCTGCGTGAGCACGCCGCGTGGCATCTCGGCCTGAGCGGTCTTAAGAGCGAAGAATTTTTTAACAACGGTTTAACGATACGGAGAAAGGAGCCGCAGACGGATGGATACCGAAATCACCCTTGAAAAGATCGAACTTGTGAAAGACAGGACGGGCGTCAGCTACAAGGAAGCCAAGGAGGCGCTCGAGGCGGCAAAGGGCAGCGTCGTCGATGCGATCATCAACATCGAGGAAACCATAAACATGAGCGGTCGCAGTCGGCTGAACGACCGGAGCGCCAAGCTGCTCGAGAAGATCAAGGCCGCCGTCAGGAAGGGCAATGTCACGAAGATCATCGTGAAGAAGGATGCGGAAACAATCCTGAATCTGCCCGTCAACGTCGGCATCCTCGGAACCGTGATCGCCCCGTGGGCCGCCCTGATCGGTGTGATAGCGGCATTCGGAACCAAGTGCGACATCGAGCTTCTGACGGACGACGGTCGCGTCATCGACATCGGCGAGAAGGCCGGGGACGCTTTTGACGACGCGGTGGAGCGCGGCGCGGACATCCTCGAGGATGTGCGGACGAAGGGCGCGGACGTCATAGACAGCGTGCGGGCGAAGGCCAAAAAGGCCGTTTCGAAGGACGAGGCCGAGGACGAGGACGAGGCGTATGCATACGGCCCCGCCCGTGGCACGGAGGAAACCGCCGCGCCGGACGGCTTTGACGACTACGTTTCCACGGAGGCGGACAAGGACGAGGACCGGGGCGCGCGAAGCGAAAAGGCCGCGTCGCGGATCACGGATACGGTGGAACGCACGGCAAAGACGGTGAGCGACGTGGTTTCGGAAGCCGCGGACAGGGCGGCCGAGGTGCTCAGAAACGCGATGAACGCGACGAAGAGCGCCACCGAAGAAGAGGAGAAGCCGGGGACAGATGCGTAAGGCGACTATGGAGAAGATCGTGGCGCTCGCGAAGAGCCGCGGTTTTCTGTATCCGGGCTCCGAGATATACGGAGGGCTTGCGAACACTTGGGATTACGGCCCCATCGGCGTCGAACTCAAAAACAACGTCAAGAAGGCTTGGTGGAAGAAGTTCGTACAGGAATCGAAACACAACGTGGGCCTCGACGCGGCCATACTCATGAACCCGGCGACCTGGGTGGCCTCGGGGCACGTCGGCGGCTTTGCCGATCCGCTTATCGACTGCAAGAAGTGCAAGGCGCGATTCAGGGCCGACAAGCTGATCGCGGATTATTCGGAGGCCTCCCATGAAACGCTCGCCCCGGACGGCTGGCCGAACGAAAAGATGGAGGCCTTCATCGCCGAGAAGGGGATCCGGTGCCCGCTGTGCGACGCCGCCGACTTTACGGGCATACGGCAGTTCAACTTGATGTTCAAGACCCATCAGGGCGTCACGGAGGAATCGGGGACCGCGCTTTTCCTGCGGCCCGAAACCGCGCAGGGCATCTTCGTGAATTTCAAGAACGTGCAGCGGACCGCGCGCAGGAAGCTGCCCTTCGGCATTGCGCAGATCGGGAAGTCCTTCCGAAACGAGATCACGCCCGGCAATTTCATATTCCGCACGCGGGAATTCGAGCAGATGGAGCTGGAGTTTTTCTGCAAGCCCGGAACGGACCTCGAGTGGTTTGCGTACTGGAGGGATGCCTGCGTATCCTTCCTCAAATCGCTCGGCATCAGAGAGGAAAGCCTGAAGCTGCGCGACCACGACAAAGAAGAGCTGTCGCATTACAGCAACGCCACGACGGACATCGAATTCCTCTTCCCCTTCGGCTGGGGCGAGCTCTGGGGCATAGCCGACAGGACGGACTTCGATTTGAAGCGGCATATGGAGCACTCCGGTGAGGACCTCTCCTACAGGGATTCCGAAACGAA
>JAITLA010000168.1 GCA_031278145.1 Eubacteriales Family XIII. Incertae Sedis bacterium | reverse complement strand
CAACACTCGGCTTCGCCTCGTTCCTCCGGTCGTTTATGCCCGGAGCACAGCGAACGGGTGCTCCGCTCATTTATGCCCGGAGCGCAGCGAACGGGTGCTTCGCTGTCCGTTTTTCCATTGCGGCTGAAGCCGCGGAAAACAGGCGAAGCCCTTGTCCCCTCAAAACATCCGTTCAACAATTGAAGTGCGCCTTTGGCGCTTCAATTTTGACGGAGCCAAAATTGAATCAGTGGACGATAACATTCAGTCCCATATGCTTCAATTGCTCTTTTCTCTCAAAAATCGTCTCGTCCGACGGTGGCTCCGCCACAAAAATCGGGTTGTTTCTCTGAAGTCTTGCCCATTTTGTTACGCCAAGTTTATGGTATGGAAGAAGCTGCACGGTTTCCACACTCTTGCCCAATGACTGTATAAATCTCCCATACGCCTCAAATTCTTCCCGGGAATCGTTAAACAGAGGAATGAGGGGTATTCTGATATGCAGCTTGCCTCCATCCTTGGAAATCATTTGAACATTCTCGATAATCAAGTCATTGGAAACCCCGAGTACGTCCTTATGCTTGCCGCTGTTCATGCACTTTAGATCATACAGAAAAATATCCGTGTAAGGGAAAACCGACTCGATGAAATCCCGGGGCACATGCCCGGAAGTATCCACGGCGGTATGTATCCCCTCTTCTTTGCAGCATTTCAATGCGGCAAGTAAAAATTCCGGCTGACAAAGACATTCGCCGCCTGAAAATGTTACGCCGCCACCGCTGTTTTGGAAAAAAGGAAGCTCCCTTTTTACGCGTTCCATGACCTCGGGGACGGTATAATCCGCACCGCACATATAAAGCGCTTTTGCCGGACAGATATCGGCACATCTGCCACAGTTTCCGCATTTGCTTCGGTCAACGTGAATAAGCCGTTTTTCCGTTTGTTCCGGCTTCTTTCTCACGCCGGGCGATATGGCGTTGTTGGGACACGTGCCCAAACACCCTCCACACTTTTCTATACCGATACAACGAAGTTCAATCCAACTAAGCTCGCTGCAAAACAATTGCGACTCCGGGCTGTGACACCACGGGCAGCGCAGAGGGCATCCCTTAAGGAAAACGGTAAGGCGTATACCCGGCCCGTCGTGAACGGAAAACCCTTGCATATCAAATATTTTCCCTGTCCGGACCTTTTTCTCCATTCTTTTTCACGCATCCGTATCAAGCGTTTGACAAAGGCGATTCAATACCGTTATCCGATGCGACGCGTTTTCTCATTACAAGCGCGTACAATAAGCTCGCCACAATACCAACAATCCCCATGACAAGCATGGGTATCGGCGCTATACCCCAGTTTCCTCCAAAGTTTTGCACCAACTGCCCGATGACTCCGGAGCCAAGAAACGTACATGTGCATTGCAGCAATGACAGTATTCCCATGCACATTCCGATTGTTACCGGGGTAATCGCCGTTTCAGGCGCGATTGTAAAAATGGTGGGAGGCGCCATTGAGTACACAAAACCGGTTATAAACAGGAACACATATAATATTTCCGGCGTACTGACGTTGAAGTTTAAAAACATAAATACCGCGCCCAACACCATGGCAACGATAAGCATATATTCACGCCGCTTCAGTTTGTTAAGTATAAAACCGGTAACGATCCCGCTGATTATCATTCCTATCGTGACAACGCTTGAGGCCATGTTTGCCGCCGCCGGGTCCATTCCGGTCGTCTGTATCAAAAAGGTAGGTTCAAAGTTTGTCAGACAACCGGTCGCGAAGGAATTTGCGCCGGAGGTGAGCGCAAGGAGCCAAGCGGCGGGATTTTTCAGCTCTTTCCCCATCGACGCGAGCGGTGGGTCCGGTTTTCCGGGATTTGCGGATTTATCGGGTTCCGGAAGTTTCACTACGGCGGCAAAGAGGATCAGCATGATCAACACGAGTATAGCGGTGAACCAATAATCGCCTCTCCATCCGAAGTTCGGCACTATCACGTTCGTGAGATTGAAAATGATTAAAATACCGATGCTGACCCAAGTGGACCAGATAGCCATCGGTACCCCGCGCTTTTCGGGCGGGAACAATATCCCGATGATTGCCGGCGCGAAAATCCCGAGCAAACTGAATCCGACGCCCTCTACCAACCTGAATGCGATAAGAACCATAAAATTCGGAGCCATCGCGCCGACAACATTTCCTGCAAATGCACATGCCAACACCGAGATTCCCATTTTTTTGGGTCCAATCTTCATCATAATGCCGCCGCCGGGGATCGCCAGAATGATTCCCGCGACCACAATCATTGAGGCCAGCCATCCTCCCGCCCCGATATCGACATTCAGCTCCGCTAAAATGTCTGTCATGATGGCGGCAATTTTGAAACACCCGATAGCCAGCGTTATGCTGGAAAGGAATATAACTATTGTGATGGGCCAAGCTCTGTTTTTCATTTCGGCACCTCTTTGAAGAGGTAAATGCAAATAATTATTAAAATGTCATTGATATTTCCAATGGCTTCTTTTTGTGTAATTTACCGGTATTTTCATGCGGAGGCCGTGTTTACTTATCCAAAGGAGTTTTACAAAATGGGTACAGTCCAGAGGCAGGTGGCCGCGAGTCCCTGCGGTTCTCCGTCGATCCGAAAGAACAGCTCGCGGCCGTGCGGGGCATGCGCAAAAACGGCCTCACGGCCCTCGCCGGATTCCCTCCCATCCGAACGCGTCCGCGCGTGGCCGGAAGAAGGAGCGAAAATCGTGCGATGCGCGCGTCGGGCCCAAGAAATCAACCGCGCCTTTGGTACACGGGCGCCGATTTTTTGCGTGCGGCCGCAAGGGTCGCGGTATTCGCCTTCAGGAGTTCGAAGTTCGAGCCTGCCGCCATATGCGGCTGCACCGCCCGGGCCACGGCGGGAAACAGCAGCTTCCTGTCGCCCCTGAAATCGATCAGAAACAGCATGTGCGGCTTCGCTTCGTGTTCTTGCCGCGCCATGAGGATATAGGCCTCAAACACCTCCATGCCACTGTTTTTCAGCGCGGCGGTGAAGTCGCGAACGAGCGCTGCGGGACATTGTCCCGTCTCAAAGATCATGCGGCCCGTATGCGCAATGCGCTCGTGCATCATGCCCGTCGCGGCGCTCTCTATCGCCGTGAGCTTGCTCCGGCGCAGGATGAGCGAGGCGCCGAAGGGATTGATCACGATGCCTGCGAGGTTCAAATCGTCCACGACGATATGGTGAAGCATCTCAAAGGACAATGCCGACATCCCGCCGTGCGGTTGCGCCCACTTGCCGAGCTCATCCTCCGATGTGAATGCGGGCAGGAAGAGCTCGTTGTTCTGCGTCGCGAGCAACGACAAGGCCCTGCCGTCCGGCCGGCGCGGAACGAGGTAGCTCGACGCGCGCAGCCGCCTTCTGAAAAAGGCCCGTACATCGCTGCCGCCCGTGCGCATATTTTTCAACTGCACGTCCCAATCGTCAAATGGGTTGGGACGAAACGCGTTCCCGTCCATTTATCGTATCCTTCCTTTGCCTGTTTTCTTTGTGGCATCCCCGGCGGAATGCGCCGCGGTTACAAAAATCATAGCATATTCAAACGGATAATTCAATGAAAACCCTTTGTTCGACGGTTTTTTGATTGTTCAAAAATCTTCATAAATTATTACCGGAAATATGACAAATTATCACCGGAACCGGATCCTTCGATGCCGGTATACTTAATAGACCAAAGAGGACTTATACTCCGGCGGCGCCGGTTTCGCAATCCGACGGGGATGCGGGCCGCGCGCGGATGCGGGTGATCGGTATGGGTTGCGACGACTGCACGATACAATTCACCTTTGAGGACGGCGGCGCGCGCCTCGTTCGCGTTCCGCGCGGCACGTCGCTTCTCGACGCGGCGCGGAAGGCCGACGTGGCCATGGACGCGCCCTGCGCGGGCAATGGCGTTTGCGGCAAGTGCCGCGTGCGGCTGCTGTCGGGCGCGCTGCGGAGCGAGCCGAGCCGGCATATCGACGCGGACGCGTATGCCGCCGGGGAGCGCCTCGCCTGCGCGAGCTTCGCGGACGGGGACGCCGTCGTGCGGATCCCGGATATCGCCTCCGCCCACAGGAGCGGGATAAAGACCGCGGATTTGCGCGGCGGGCGCGAGGCGGCGCTCTTTGCGGCCTTCCGGCGCGACCTGTCGGACAGGGGCTTTGCGGGCGACAGCGGCATCGAGAGCATCTCCGTCACGCTGCCGCCGCCGCGCCTTGAAGATCCGACCGCGGACAGGGAACGCCTCCTCGCCTCGCTCGCGGCGGCGCTCGGTTTCGCCCCGGGCGAGGATCGGATCGATACAAGCTTGCACGCGCTGCGCAAGCTACCGCACGCGCTGCGGGCCTCCGACTTCTCCGTGTGCTGCGTGCTGCGCCACGAGAGGCGCGGGGACGACGCGCACGCCGTACTGCTCGATGTATTTCCCGAAAACGAAGAACCCGTGCTCGCGGGGCTCGCCATAGACATAGGCACGACGACGGTATCCGCCCTGCTCGCGGACCTGCGAACGGGCGCGCCCCTCGCCGAGGGTTCCGCCGGCAACGGGCAGATACGCTACGGCGCCGATGTCATCAACCGCATCATCGAGAGCGCGCGGCCCGGCGGCGCAGAGCGCCTGCGGACGGCCCTGCTCGACGCGTGCCTCCTGCCGCTGACGGCCGGCCTGTGCGAGGCCTGCGGCCTCCCGCGGGACCGCATCTATCGCGTGGCCGTGACCGCCAACACCGCGATGCTGCACCTGTTCGCGGGCATCTGCGCCGAGTATCTGCGGCTGGAGCCCTACGTGCCCGCCTTCTTCGGCGCGGGCGCCCTGCGCGGCGCCGAGCTGGGCCTTGAAACGCATCCCGATGCGGAACTCGTGTTCGCGCCCTGCGTGGGCAGCTACGTCGGCGGCGACATAACGGCGGGCGTCTTTTCCTCCGGGATATACAGGAGCGAGGACCCGGCCCTGCTGCTCGACCTCGGCACCAACGGGGAGCTCGTGTTCGGGAACGCGGATTTTCTGCTGTGCTGCGCCTGCTCCGCGGGGCCCGCCTTCGAGGGCGGCGACATCCGCTGCGGGATGCGGGCGACCGACGGCGCGATAGAGGCCTGCCGCATAGACGCGGAGAGCATGGAGCCCGATTGCAAGGTCATGGGACCGCGCGGCGCCCGTGCCGCCGGCTTCTGCGGCTCGGGGCTCATAGATCTGATCGGCGAGCTCTTCCGCTGCGGCATCATCAACGCGCGCGGGCGCTTCGTCCGCGAGGGCCGGCGCGTGTACCGGGACGAAGCGGGCGTCGCGGGCTATATCGCGGTATTCGCGGACGAAAGCGAAAACGGGCGCGACATCTCCATAGACGAGATCGACATAGACAATTTCATACGCGCGAAGGGCGCCGTGTTTTCGGCCATACGGACGATGCTCGCGGCCGCGGGCGCGGACGCGACCGCAGACGCGCTTGCCTCCGTATACATCGCGGGGGGCATAGGCAGCGGCATCGATACGGAGCAGGCGGTGCGCGTGGGCATGCTGCCCGATCTGCCGGCGGAGCGCTTTCGCTACGCGGGGAATACCTCGCTGGCGGGCGCCTACGCCATGCTCACTTCGCGCGCGGCCCACAGAGAGATCGCGCGCATCGCGGATGCCATGATCTATCTGGAGCTTTCCTCGCATCCCGGCTATATGGATGAATTCGTCGCGGCCTGCTTCCTTCCGCATACGGACGGAAGCCTGTTCGGCGCGGCGCGCCGCTGAGGATGCGCGCTCCGGAAGAAAAAGCGAACGCAAAACGCAAAGGAGGAACACACGATGCACGACGGCCATTCCGCACACGTTCATCCGCACGAACACGGGCACGACGCGCACGCGCACAATCCCGAGGACACCACGAGGACGGCGGCCCTGCTCGGCTACACGCTCACGCACAGCGAGCAGCACGCGGAGGAGCTCGACGATCTGATACGCAAGCTGCGCCGCGCGGGCTTCACGGCGTCCGCGGACGCCGCAGCCGCCGCAGCCGCCGCGCTCCGAAGCGGCAACGAAAAGCTCTCCGAGGCCCTGCGCCTGCTGAAGAAGGAGGTGGGCTGATGTGCCTTTCGACCGTCTACGCGCTTGAAAACGACGGCGGACAGACCCTGCTGTGCGAGTACGTCAGCGCGGTCAAGGTCTGCGGGAAGCGCTTGGTTTTCACGGACATAACGGGCGAGGAAACCGACCTTCCCGGCTCGATTCGGGGCGTGGATCTCGTGAAGAACACGATCACCGTCAGCAGGGAGGACGCGTGAGCGGAACGCGAACGGAGCGTGAGCGGAACGCGATTTCAATCAAAACCACGTAACAACAGAGGTGGAGGATGGCATACACCATAGCGATAACAGGCAAAGGCGGCACCGGCAAGACCACGCTCTGCGGCCTTCTCATAGACTACCTCTGCGGATCGGGCAGGGGCCCCGTGCTCGCGGTCGACGCCGACGCCAATTCCAACCTCAATGACGTGCTCGGCGTTGAGATCGAAACGACGCTCGGCAGCATCCGGGAGGACATCGTGCACGCGGAATACGCGGAGAAGAATCCCATACCCGCGTCCATGACGAAGCAGGATTACCTCAACGCCAAGTTTTCCGACGCCTTGATCGAGGAGGACGACTATGACTTGCTCGTCATGGGGCGGACGCAGGGCAGGGGCTGTTACTGCTTCGTCAACGGGCTGCTGCAGACGCAGATCAACCGTTTTTCGGGCAATTACAAATACATTGTCGTGGACAACGAGGCCGGCATGGAGCATATCAGCCGCGGATTGCTTCCGGGCGTGGATATGATCCTGCTGGTGTCCGACTGCTCCCGGCGCGGCGTGCAGGCCGCCTTCCGGATCGCCGCGCTCGCGGAGGAGCTCAAGCTGCGGCCGAGCGCCGTGCGACTGGTGATCAACAAGGCGCCCGGCGGCGTCCTCGACGCCGGCGTGGGCGCGGAGATCGAAAAACGCGGTCTTGCGCTCGCGGGAATCGTGCCGCACGACGAGCGCATCTACGGTTTTGACTGCGACGGGACACCCATGGTGCGGCTGCCAAAAGAATCGGAGGCCCGCAGGGCCTTTGAAGCCGTGTTGGACGGCCTATTCGCGTGACGCGTCGCGGACGCGCGTCCGAACACGCGCCTTTCGCGCGCGGCGCGGCGGAACGAAGGGAGAGTTGACATGCCGGAACAGACCGAGAATTTTGTCACCATCGAGCAGCTGGAGGCCGACGGCGCCAAGCTCAAGGAGATGGCCTGCGCCGCCTGCGCCGAAACCTGGGAGGACCGCAAGGTCAACCAAACGCCCCAATGCAAGTTCGGCGAGGAAGGCATATGCTGCCGCATATGCTCGATGGGCCCCTGCCGCATAACGCCCAAGGCCGCGCGCGGCATCTGCGGCGCGGACGCCCACACCATCGCGGGCCGAAACTACCTGCGGATGGCCGCCGCCGGCTCGGCCGCCCATTCGGACCACGGGCGCGAGATCGCCCACGTGCTGCACAAGACGAGCCCCGACGGGAACTACAGGGTGCGGGACGAGGGGAAGCTGCTCAAGCTCGCCGCCGAATGGGGCATCGCGACCGAGGGCCGCGACCTCTACGAGATCGCCCATGAGGTGGCGGAAACCGGGCTCATGGAATACGGGAAGCCCTTCGGGACCCTGCGCTTTGTGGACCGGGCCACGGACGAACGCAAAAAGCTGTGGGCCGAAACCGAGATCGCGCCCCGCGCCATAGACCGCGAGATCGCCGCGTCCATGCACATGACGAACATGGGCAACACCGCCGACGCGGAAGCGCTCGTGCGCCAAAGCCTCCGTGTGGGCATGGCCGACGGCTGGGGCGGCTCCATGATGGGCACCGAATTCACGGACATCCTGTTCGGAACGCCGACCGCGCGCGCCACCGAAAGCAACCTCGGCGTGCTGGAGCGGGACATGGTGAACATCATCGTGCACGGGCACGATCCCGCCTTCTCCGAGATGGTGGTCGTGGCCGCCGAAACGAAGGAAATGCTCGACTACGCCCGCGGCAAGGGCGCGAAGGGCATCAACATCGCAGGGCTCTGCTGCACGGCCAACGAGGTCACGATGCGCCACGGCGTCCGCATGGCCGGCAACTTCCTCCAGCAGGAGAACGCCTTGCTGACGGGGGCCGTGGAGATGATCTGCGTCGATGTCCAGTGCATATTCCCGGCGCTCGGCCCGCTTTCGGAATGCTTTCACACGAAATTCGTGACAACCTCGCCCGTGGCGCGCATACCCGGCTCCCTGTACGTGCGGTTCAAGACAGAAACCGCCTTGGAACAGGCCATGGACATCGTCCGAATGGCGATAGACAACTACGAGAACAGGGACGACGCAAAGGTATTCATACCCGCGAGCAAGCAGGGCGCCGTCGTGGGCTACCCCTGCGAGCAGATCATCAAGGAGCTCGACGGCGTTACGAACAGCCACATAGACGAGCGCGGCAGCTACCGGCCGGCCATAGACTGCATCAAGGCCGGCGTGCTGCGCGGCGCCGTCGCCATGGTGGGCTGCAACAACCCCAAGGTGCGCCCCGATTATTCGCATATAGAAATCATGAAAGAGCTGCTGCGAAACGACATCCTGATCGTTTCGTCCGGCTGCTCGGCCCAGGCCGCGGCGAAGGCCGGCCTGCTCGCCAAGGAGGCCAAATACCTCTGCGGCGCGGGTCTGCGGCGCGTCTGCGAGCTGGTGGACATACCCCCCGTGCTGCACATGGGCGCCTGCGTCGATATCAGCCGCATGATGCTGCTCGTCACCGATATCGCCAAGGATTGGAACGTCGAGGTGACGCAGCTGCCCATCGTCGGCTGCGCGCCCGAATGGATGAGCGAAAAGGCCGTCGCCATCGCCAACTACGTGGTTGCCACGGGGCTGGACACCTACCTCGGCATAGAACCGCAGGTGAAAGGCAGCGCCCAAATGATGGAACTCATCACCGAGGGGACCCGCAAGCTGACGGGGGCGGGATACATCATCAACAAGGACCCGCATGAACTCGTCGCCGGTATCATAGAGGGCATCGAGGCGAAGCGGACGGCGCTCGGCATATGAAGATCGCGATAAGCGGCAAGGGCGGCGTCGGCAAGACCACGCTGGCCGCCGTGCTCGCGCGGCTCTACGCGGCGGAGGGCAGGCAGGTGCTGGCCGTCGACGCGGACCCGGACGCCAACCTCGGCCCCGCCCTCGGCTTCGACGAGGCGGAGCTTCTCGCGCTCGTGCCGATCTCCAAGATGCGCGATCTGATCGCCGAACGCACGGGCGCGGCCGGTGAGGGCTTCGGCCGCTTCTTCAAGATCAATCCGCGCGTCAGCGATATACCGGACAGGTTTTCCCGTGAAAAACACGGCGTGAAGCTGCTCGTGATGGGCACGGTCGAAACCGGCGGCGCGGGCTGCGTATGCCCCGAGCATGTGATGCTCAAGCGCGTCATCTCCCATCTCGTGACGGGGCGCGACGACGCGGTGATCCTGGACATGGAGGCCGGGCTTGAACACCTCGGGCGCGGCACGGCGGCAACGGTGGACCGCTTCATCGTCGTCACGGAGCCGGGCACGAGAAGCCTGCAGACCTTTCACAAGATCGAAGCGCTTGCCTTTGACCTCGGCGTGAGGCGGGTGAGCGTCGTGGGCAACAAGCTGCGCGGCCCCGAGGACGAGGCTTTTCTGAAGAAACGCCTGCCCGCGGACGCGCTGCTGGGCGTCATACGCCGTGACGACGCCTTGATCCGCGCCGACATGAACGGCGTTTCCCCCTTTGACGCGAGCGAGGGCGCCGTGGCGGACATCCGGCGCATAAAGGAAAGGATAGACGGTTTGACGGAGGCGTCCGGCGGATGAACCGCGGGACGCGGCGGAAGAAAGGAATCGATAGGCATGAAGCTGCTCTTCAACAGAATCTTCGACGGCGCGGACGAGATGTACGCCTTGGCGGAAAAGACCTTGGCGGAAGCCATTGCGGAACTGGGTGAATCGGCGCCCGTGAATATGCCGAACACGGCGTATTTCCTCGCAAATCACTACGCCTACCTCGCGAAGCGCGTCACCTCGCTGGGCGATCTGAAGGCCTGCCTCCCCGAGATCAAAGCGTGGATGCGCCACGAGCCGCGGCTCGGCGACGCGTTCCGATCCGGCTTCGGCGCGTTCATGGCCGCCGAAACGATAGAGGCCTGCAAGTACGCGCGCGGCGGAGAACCCTACGGCGACGCATACCACGGCCACCTCTCCGACGCCGAGGTGCGCGAGCTCGGCGTACCCCTTGTCACGGGCGATATCCCGGGCTTTGTCGTGATCATCGGGCCCGCGCCCTCCGACGAGGAAGCCGCGGAGCTTATCAAGGGCTACCAGTCCCGCGCCGTATTCGTGTTTCTCATAGGCGGTATCATAGACCAGGCGAAGCGCATGAAGCTCGGCATGGGCTTCCCCGTGCGGGTGGTCCCCGTGGGGCCCGATATTTGGGCCGTGGCGCACATCATCTCCTTCGTAAACCGCGCGGCGATGATCTTCGGCGCGGTGCAGCCGGGCGATCACGCGGAGTTCGATCACTACACCTTCCACCGCATACGCGCCTTCGTCAACGCCTTCAAGCCCGTCGCCGACATCGTTGTCGGCTGCGGCGGCGGCGCCGTCGCGATGGGCTTTCCCGTCATCACGGACGACGAAGCGGACATGTGGCCCGTGCCCAAGAGCCTGATCATACAGCGCGACACGACGCAATTCATCGAAACCTCGCTCGAAGCCCGCGATATAAAGATCAAGGTGACGCACATCGATATCCCCGTGGCCTTTTCCGCCGCCTTCGAGGGCGAGATCGTCCGCAAGAGCGACACGCGCGTCGATTTCGACGGCTCGCGCGTGGACTGCTTCGAATGGGTGCGCACGCTGGACGCCCACGAGATCGAGGACCATTCCATCGAGCTCATAGGCGACGACATGGATTCCGTCGAGGTCGGCGGCAAGATGGGCATGGCCATCGTCGTGGAGATCGCGGGCAAGAACATGCAGTCCGATTTCGAATCCGTATTCGAGCGCCAATTCCACAACTTCCTGAACTGCGTCGAGGGCGTCATGCACACGGGGCAACGCGATGTCGTTCGCCTGCGCGTCAGCAAGGCCGCCTACGACGCCGGCTTCCGGATAAGGCATTTCGGCGAGGTGCTGTACGCGAAGATCAAGAGCGAATACGAGAGCGTGGTCGACAAATGCCAGGTCAAGATATACACCGTTCCCGAGCGGCTCAAGGCGCTGCGCGCCGAGGCCACAAAGGCCTACGACGCCCGCGACGCCCGTCTTTTGTCCCTCACGGATGAAAGCGTCGAGGTGTTCTACAACTGCATACTCTGCCAGTCCTTTTCGCCCGCGCACGTCTGCATCGTCACGCCGGAGCGCCTCGGCCTCTGCGGCGCCGTGTCCTGGCTGGACGCCAAGGCGACGAACGAGCTCAATCCCAACGGCCCCTGCCAGGTGGTCACGAAGCTGCGCACGGTGGACGAGAACATCGGCATATGGGAGGATGTGAACGAATCGGTCAACCGGGCCTCCCACGGCGCGCTCGAACAGGTCACGCTGTATTCCATCATGGTGGACCCCATGACGAGCTGCGGCTGCTTCGAGTGCATCTGCGGCATAGAGCCCATGTCGAACGGCGTCGTCATCGTCAACCGCGAACACACGGGTATGACCCCGCTCGGCATGACCTTCTCGGAGATGGCGTCCATGACCGGCGGCGGCGTGCAGACGCCGGGCTTCATGGGCCACGGCAAGCAGTTCATCTCTTCCAGGAAGTTCATGAAGGCCGAGGGCGGACCCGCGCGCATCGTGTGGATGCCCAAGGTCCTGAAGGAATTGGTCGCGTCCAAGCTCAACAAGACGGCAAGCGATCTCTACGGCGTGGAGGATTTCGTTTCCATGATCGCGGACGAAACGATCACGGAGGACGTCGAAAGCTTGGTCGAGTTTCTGAGCGAGCGCGAACATCCCGTCCTGAGCATGGAGCCGCTCATGTGACGGAAGAGCCGGCGCCCGCCGCCGACTTTTGCGCCGTGACGCAAGGCTTCAATCAAACGCATTCCGCACCGCCATATCAAAAGGAGGAACAGATGCCATTCAAACGCAGCCCGCAAGCATTTTCCGCTTCCGTCAAGGAGGTGACCATCGGGACCGGCGACAAGGCCGTCACGCTGGGCGGCGAAAACGTGCTTCCCCTGTACGGCTTCGACGCCCCCATCGCGCACCCGCCCCGCGTGGGCGTCGAGATCTCCGATCTCGGGCCCGATTCGAGCGTCCCCGGCATCGCCGCCTTCTACGCCGGCGCCTCGGGCCCGGTCGAGGCGGCGAAGCGGGCCTGTGAAATGCCCGGCGCCGACTTTGTGAGCCTCGTGCTCGACAGCGCCGATCCAAACGGTGCGGACAGGTCCCCGGAGGACTGCGCCGCGCTGTGCCGGGAGGCGGCCGAAGCCATAAGCCTCCCCCTCGTCATCCAGGGCAGCAAGAACAGCGAGAAGGACGCGAAGCTCTTCGAGAAGATCGCGGAAGCGCTGCAGGGCCAAAACGTGCTCCTGCTGTCGGCCAAGGAGGAGAATCACAAGAGCATCGCCGTCGCGGCGGTCATGGCCTACGGGCAGAAGATCGCCGCGGAATCGTCGGTCGACATCAATCTGGCGAAGCAGCTCAACGTGCTTATCTCGCAGCTTGGGGTGGACGGTGAGAACGTCGTGATGAACCTCGGCTCGGCTGCGGCGGGCTACGGCTTTGAGTACGTCGCTTCCACGATGGAGCGCGTCCGGGGGGCCGCGCTGGCGCAGAACGACACCATGCTGCAGCTGCCCGTCATCACCCCGGTCGCCGCGGATGCGTGGTCGGTGAAGGAATCCCTCGCGTCCGAAGAGGACTTCCCGGAATGGGGCCCCGCAGAGCGGCGCGGCGTCGCGATGGAGATCTCGACGGCGGCCGCGGCGCTGGCCGCCGGCGCCAATGCCGTTATATTGCGGCATCCGGAGTCGGTAAAAACCGTGGCGAAGCTCATCTCGGAGCTTATGTAGAAAAGGAGGAGAGTATGGCCCTCAAGGGACTTGACATCTTCAAACTGACGCCGAAGACGAACTGCAAGGAATGCGGCATCCCGACCTGCATGGCCTTTGCCATGAAGGTCGCGCAGGGCGCGATCACGATAGACAAATGCCCGCACATGTCGGCCGATGCCCTTGACGCCCTCGGCGAGGCCACGGCGCCCCCCATGAAGAGCATCGTTCTCGGCGCGGGGGAAGCCGCCCACACGCTCGGCGGCGAAACCGTCCTGTTCCGGCACGACAAGACCTTTGTTTCGCAGAATCTCTACGCCGTGAACGTGCCGCCCGAGGACGCGGACGCGGCGCTTGCGGCGCTTTTGCGCATCGACTACGAGCGCATAGGCGAGCACATGTGCGTCGAGCTGATCAACGTGGCGTACCGGGGCGACCGGACCGCCTTTCTGGAGGCCGTGAAGAAGGCCGCGGCGACGGACCGCACGCCGATCCTCGAGGTGGACGACCCCGCCGTCGCGCGCGAGGCGCTGGCGCTCACGAGCGGCAAGAAGCCGCTGCTCAACGGCGCGAACGAATCCAACTACGCGGACATGAACGCGCTGGCGACGGAATTCGACGCCGTCCTCGGCCTCTCCGCCAAGGGGCTCGACGCGCTGTACGATCTCATAGGCGAGCTTGAAAAGCTCGGCAACAAAAACCTCGTCCTCGACGTCGGCGGCGCCTCGATCAAGGATGCCTTCGCAAACGCCGTGCAGATACGCCGCGCGGCCCTCAAGGACGGCGACCGCGTATTCGGCTACCCGACCCTCGTGAACGCGGCGAAGCTGGCGCCGGGCGACATGAACCTGCAGACGGCCCTCGCGTCGCTCTTCACGCTGAAGTACGCCTCCGTCATCGTGCTGGAGCGGATGGACTACGCGCAGGCGCTTCCGCTCTACGGCCTGCGGCAGAACATCTACACGGACCCGCAGAAGCCGATGCGCGTGGAGCCGGGCGTCTATCCCATCAACGGCGCCGACGAGAACGCGCTCTGCGCCACGACGGTGGATTTCGCGCTCACCTATTTCATCGTTTCGGGCGAGATCGAGCGCTCCGGCGTACCCGTCAACCTGCTCATATCCGACGCGGGCGGCTATTCCGTGCTGACGGCTTGGGCCGCCGGCAAGCTGTCGGCGAGCTCCCTCGCGCGCTTCTTCAAGGAGGCGGACGTGGACAGCCGGATAAAGAACCGGACCCTGATCATCCCCGGCAAGGTCGCGGTGCTCAAGGGGGAGATAGAGGAAAGTCTGCCGGACTGGCGGATCATCGTGGCGCCGAACGAGGCGCTTGGCATCGTTGGCTTCCTGAAGGAGCTGGCCGGGTGAACGGGAGAAAAAGGGTCGCGCCCCGCCGTGCGGCCCGTGACCCCTCACCCACCGGCGAACGGTAACGAAAGGAGAAACACATGGGCAAATTCATCACCATCGGCGAACGCATTCACTGCATATCGCCGTCCATCCGCGCGGCCATGGAGGCGAAGGACCCGGACCCCATCCTCAAACGCGCAAAAGAGCAGCTCGACGCGGGCGCCGTCTATCTGGACGTGAACATCGGCCCGGCCGAAAAAACGGGCGAGGATCTGATGAAATGGGCCGTGACGCTGTTGCAGGAGCATTTCGACAACGTGCCGCTCTCCCTCGACACGGCGAACAAGAAGGCCATCGCGGCCGGCATATCCGTGTACAAGCGCGACAAGGGCAAGCCCATCATCAACTCCGCGGACGCCGGCGACCGGATTTCAAACATCGATCTCGCCGCGGAGAACGACGCCATATGCATCGCCCTCTGCTCGAAGTCCGGCGTTCCGGCCGACAACGACGAGCGTCTGGAATACTGTCAGGAAATGCTCGAATACGGCCTCGCGCGCGGCATGGAGGCGGAGGATCTGTGGTTCGATCCCCTCTTCCTCGTGATCAAGGGCATGCAGGAGAAGCAGGCGGAGATGCTCGACTTCATACGGCAGCTCACGGACATGGGCCTGAACTCCACGGGCGGCCTCTCCAACGTATCCAACGGCATGCCGAGGGATGTGCGGCCCATCATGGACTCCGTCATGCTCGCCATGGCGATGCAGTGCGGCCTGAAATCGGCCATCGTGAACCCTTGCGACCAAAGGCTCATGGAAACGATCAAGTCCGCCGACATCATCCTGAACCGGACGCTCTACGCCGATTCCTATCTGGAGCTTTGAGGCATGACATTGACAAGCCGTATCCCCGGGATTATAATGAAGGAGTATGAAAGCATATGATTATCATCGGTGAAAAGATCAACGGTTCCGTCCCGAGCGTGGCCAAGGCGATTGAAGCGCGCGACGAGGCCTTCATCCGGGACCTCGCCGTCCGCCAAGCGCAATACGGCGCGACCTACATCGACATCTGCGCCAGCACGAGCCCGAACGTCGAGCGGGATACCCTGAGATGGCTCATGGACATCGTCCAGGACGCCGTGGACACCCCGCTCAGCATCGACAGTTCCGACCCGAAGGCCATCGTGGACGTCCTGCCCCACGCGAAGAAGCCCGGCCTCATCAATTCCGCCTCCGACGAGGGCGGCAAATGCGAGATCGTATTCCCGGCCATCGCGGGCACCGAGTGGAACTGCATCACCCTCACCTGCGACAACAACGGCATTCCCACGGCGCCGGACGTCAAATTCAAGATTGCGCAAACCATCGCGGAAATGGCGCAAAAACACGGGATCGCCCTCGAACGGATCTTCATGGATCCGCTCGTGAACAGCATCGCGACCGTCCCGCAAGCCGTGACGAGCTTCATAGAGGTGACGCGCAACATCTTGAACGCCTTCCCGGGCATCCACATCACGTCCGGCCTCAGCAACATCTCCTTCGGCATGCCGATCAGGACGAGCATCAACCGGACCTTCCTCGTACTCGCCATGGGAGCGGGCATGGACAGCGCGATCATGGATCCGACCTCCCTCGACACACGCACCGCACTCTACGCGGCGGAGATGCTGCTCGGCATCGATGAGTATTGCGCGGAATTCCTGGACGCGTACAGGGAGGGGATCATAGGGCCGCCGCCCAAGCAGTAACCCGGTGGCGTTTTTTGGTTGCATTTTTGAACAGAGGTTTTGTTGCGGGTTTGCGATTCCGGAGGTGATGGGGGCTTATGAGGTTCAACACGCTCGAGGATTTTTCCGCAATCACCGGTGTGGGTGTTTCCGTGATGAACGTCAACGGGGAGCTTTGCCATACCACAGCCGCCTATGAAAAGTGCAAGCCCGCCCTGTCCTATATGTCCGAGCTGTTTGACAACGCGGAGCTGTGCCGCGTGTCCGTCGTCTACAACAGCTACCGGGCAAAGCGCTTCGGGGGGCGCTTCATCTTCTACTGCCCGCGCGGCTTCGTGTTCTTCGTTTCACCGCTCATTCGAAGCGGCAGGCCCGACGTTTTCATCCTCGGGGGCCCCGTCCTCATGAGCGAATACGATGATTACATCGAATTCGACGTTGCCAAGAGGGTCGCCGACTTCGACAGAAAAAAGCTGCTGAAAATCCTGTCCCGCGTCCCGGTCGTGAACGTGCGCACGGCGACGGCCCTCTCGGAACAGCTTTTCGTCAACGCGCTGCATCTGAGCGACGGCGATTCCCCGTCGGCCGCGGACGCGGACGCATCCCTCCGCCTACAGGAATACATGCGCTCCGTCGTCGGCACGAAGGATCGCGACGACGACTATCAGACCAAGCAGGAGCGGAAGCTGATCAAGGCGCTGGCGCAGCACGACGAGTATCCCGCGCGCGCGCTCTTGAACAGCATCATCGGGCACATCCTGTTCCACAGCGGAAAGAATCTGGAATTGGTGCGCGGCAGGGTGCTCCAATTCACCGTGCTGCTGCTGCAAACCGCCGCGAAAAGGCCGGGCGTGGACATGGATTACATCTTCGGACGCAACAGCGCCGCGCTGTCCGAGATAGACAATCTCGAAACGATTGACAGCATCGTGGATTGGCTGAACGATCTGATCTCCCGCTTTTCGGAATACATCTTCAACAACGACAACCATTCCGACGTCATCCGCAGGGCCATCGCCTTCATGAAGAGCAACTACCGGCGCGAGATCAACCTGGAGGAAATGGCGCACGCCGCCTATATCAGCCCGTCCTATCTGAGCAAGATCTTCAAGCAGGAAACCGGATACACGATCAACAACTACCTGAGCAAGATACGGATAGACGAGAGCAAGAAGCTGATGGCGGACAAGTCCCTCAACCTGCTGACGATCTGCGGCATGGTCGGCTTCGAGGACCAGAGCTATTTCAGCAAGGTGTTCAAGAAGCAGGAGGGTCTTTCGCCCGCGCAGTACCGCAAGCGCTTTGCGAACAATCTGATCGCCGCGATGCGAGGGCGCTCCATCTCGTGACCGGGCGCGCGCCCGGCCGGGCCCCGCGCGAGGGCAGGTCACTGAAAAAGTCGGCATTGGGCGCAGAACACATGGGGACGGTTCATTTGTGTAACACATACAATGTTGGAATTGTGCGATTTACCGGCACGGGCCACAGTGCCAAACCTGCCCAAT
>JAITLA010000124.1 GCA_031278145.1 Eubacteriales Family XIII. Incertae Sedis bacterium | reverse complement strand
ACTGCGGCTAAAGCCGCGTAAAACAGGCAATTTTGAAGCGCCAAAGGCGCACTTCAATTGTTGAACGGATGTTTTGAGGGGACAAGGGCTTTGCCCGCCGCCCCTCAAAACATAGGCGTCAGTGGGGGATTGCACCCGCCGCCTGTAGAGGCGGGGGACTGACGCCGTCGTTCAACATGTGGCACGGTATTATAATATTTTACCGGATTTTTTGCCTTTGTAAAATGTTTTTTAAAAATTCGCCCGTGTGGGAGCCCGGCGTCGCCGCGATCTCCTCCGGCGTTCCGACGGCGAGCACGCGTCCCCCGCGGTCGCCTCCCTCCGGCCCGAGGTCTATGACGTGGTCGGCGCGCTTGATCACATCCAGATTGTGCTCGATGACGATGACCGTGTTGCCGCCGTCCACCAGCTTGTCCAAGACGGAGATCAGCTTGGCGACATCCGCGAAGTGCAGGCCCGTGGTCGGCTCGTCGAGGATGTACACCGTCTTGCCCGTGCTGCGCTTCGAGAGCTCCGAGGCCAGCTTGACGCGCTGCGCTTCCCCGCCGGAGAGCTGCGGGGACGGCTGGCCGAGCTTGATGTAGCCGAGGCCGACCTCATTGAGCGTTTCGAGCTGCCGCACGATCATCGGGATGTTCTTGAAGAATTCCAGCGCCTCGCTCACGTTCATGTCAAGCACGTCGAAGACGCTCTTTCCCTTGTATTTGACCTCCAGCGTTTCCCGGTTGTAGCGCTTGCCCTTGCAGACCTCGCAGGGGACGTATACGTCGGGCAGGAAGTGCATCTCTATCTTGATGATGCCGTCGCCGCCGCAGGCTTCGCAGCGGCCGCCCTTGACGTTGAAGCTGAAACGCCCCTTGTCGTAGCCGCGCACCTTTGCCTCCGGCATCCGCGAAAAGAGCTCCCGTATGGGCGTGAACACCCCCGTGTAGGTCGCGGGGTTTGAGCGCGGCGTGCGGCCTATCGGCGACTGGTCTATCGCAATCACCTTGTCCGTGTGCTCGACGCCCCGGATCTCCCTGTGCTTGCCGGCCTTGGCCCGCGCGCGGTTCACGTCGTGGGCGAGCGCCTTGTGCAATATCTCGTTCACGAGGCTGCTCTTGCCGGAGCCCGATACGCCCGTGACGCAGATGAAGCATCCGAGCGGGAAGCGCACGTCTATGTCCTTCAAATTGTTTTCGGCCGCGCCGACGACCGTGAGGGCCGCGCCGTTGCCGGGCCTTCTGCTCTGCGGCACATCGATTCGCTCCTTGCCCGACAGGTAGCGGCCCGTGATCGAAGCCTCGCACGCCTTGATATCCTCCGCCGTGCCCTCCGCAACGAGCTCGCCGCCGTGTATGCCCGCGCCGGGGCCGATGTCTATGATGTGATCCGCCGCGTACATCGTTTCCTCGTCGTGCTCGACGATGATCAGCGTGTTGCCGAGGTTCACGAGCTGCCGCAGGGTCGCGAGCAGCCGCGCGTTGTCCCGCTGGTGCAGGCCGATGCTGGGTTCGTCCAGGATGTACAGCACGCCCACGAGGCCCGAGCCGATCTGCGTCGCGAGCCTTATGCGCTGCGATTCCCCGCCGGAGAGCGTGCCCGCGGCGCGCGAGAGGTTCAGATAGTCGAGGCCGACGTTGATCAGGAAGCGCAGCCGCGCCCGGATCTCCTTCCGTATCTGCAGCGCGATGGCCTCCTCCTTCTCACCGAGCCGCAGACCGTCTATGAAGGCGAGGCTTTCACGGATCGACATCTCCGACAGCGCGGCAATGCTCGCGCCGCCGACCGTGACGGCCAGCACCTCCGGTTTCAGCCGCTTGCCCCCGCAGGTTTCGCAGGCTTTGAAGCTCATGTACCGCTCCATCTTCTCCTTGATGTACTCCGAAGAGGTTTCGCGGTAACGCCGTTCCAGATTCGGGATGACGCCCTCAAAGGGGTGGTTCATGTGGGATTTCGAACCCGTGTTTCTGCTCGTGTAGACGTATTGCAGGCGCCGCTTGCCCGTGCCGTACAGGAGCTCGTCGCGAAAGCCCGCGGGCAGCTCCCGGAAGGGCAGCCGCAGGTCCGCCCCGTGTTCTTCCGCCAGCGCGTCGATCATCTGCCTGTGGAAACCGCTGAATTCCATGGACGCGAATATATTGCCGAGCGCGCCGCCCGGTATGCTCAAATGCTTCTCCGTGATGATGAGGTCGGGATCGATGTGCCGGATGAAGCCGAGCCCGTTGCACGCGGGGCAGGCGCCGTAGGGATTGTTGAAGGAAAACATGCGCGGCTCCAGCTCCGCGATGCCCGCGCCGTGCTCGGGGCAGGCCAGCTTCGTACTCAGTATGCGCTCCTCCGCGCCCTTTTCGTCTTTGCGCTCGATCAGCGCCATCACAAGGCCGTCGCCGCTGTGCGCCAGCGTCAGCTCAATCGATTCCGCGAGCCGGCCCTCGACGCCGGGCCGCACGATCAGGCGGTCCGTCACGATCTCGATGCTGTGCTTGAAATTCTTTTCGAGCTTGATCTCCTCCCCGTCGAGCTCCCGTATCTCGCCATCCGCGCGCACGCGCGTGAAGCCCTCCTTGCGGATGCGCTCCAGCACCTTCTCGTGCTCGCCCTTTCGCTGCCG
>JAITLA010000256.1 GCA_031278145.1 Eubacteriales Family XIII. Incertae Sedis bacterium | reverse complement strand
GAATTCATGGCACAGGCCGCCTACGAGGAAGTTCGCAAGCATGGCCTGCGAATTCCAGAAGACATTTCCATCACCGGCTTCGACAACATATCCATCGGTAAGTTGCTGTACCCGCAACTGACGACTGTGGCCGAGCCAATTGAAACCATGGCGCGGTTGTCTGTGGAACTCCTTCTGAACCGTATCAACAACCGCAACGCCGCCCCCGAACCGCAACACATTTTTGTCAAACACAAGTTCATCGAACGCGACAGTGTCGCCACGATCACGACGTGCTGACACGGGAGAATCGCTTCTCGGCCGCGAAAACCACTCCGCGATAAAATCGCTTACCCCCCCTACGGCAAAACGCGGTCCAGATTCTCCGCGCGGCTCTCCACGATGACGTAATCCGGCGGGGATTTGTACAGGCGCTCGCGCAGGAAGGCCTGCGCGTCGAAATCGGGGCCCGCGGCGGTGGGGTTGACGATCTGAATCTCGCGAAACAGGGGCGCCATCAATACGGCGAGGGGCGCAGCGGTGTCGTCGCAGACCAGCAGGAGCCGCGGCGCCTTGGGCGCCGCGAGGTTGCGGATGCGGGCGTAGGGATGCGCGCCGCCCAGATAGACCCGGTAGAGGTCCGTGCGATGGGGATCGCGCGTTTTCGCCGCCTCCGCCAACACGGAGGGCCACAGCAGCGTCGTATGGCCGGCGCCGAACAGGGTCCGCTCGGTGCCGTCCGCGTCTTGTATCGTCAGCGTGTAGCGCGAGGGGAAGGCGGGCCACAGCACCGTGAAATCGTCCAAGCCGCCGAAGGCCATACCCGCGCGCTTGCCCAAGACGCCCAAGAAGGCCTGCGCGTAGGTCGTCTTTTCGTAGTTGCGGATGTCCCTGTGGAAGCCGCTCGGGTCGAGCGCCGCGTTGAAATCTCGGTTGAGCGCGTCCACCGCCGCGCGAAAGGCCGCGAAGGCCGCCTCGGCGGGCAAGCGGTCGTCCGTGCGAAACGCGTATGCCTCGAAGGGCAGACCCTCCTTCTCAAAGACCTCGCGCAAATCCAGGCTCGCGACGCCGTAACGCCGCAGGTGGAAGAAGACGCCGTCGCTGAGCGCGTGCAGATCCGGATAGGGCAGATCGGCGACGTAGGCGTCCGCCTCGTAACGTCGATGGCGCGCGGGCGGGCTTATGAACAAGAGCTTGCCGCCGCTTTTCGCCGCGCGGGCTTGCAGACGCCACAGCCTTTGCGCGTGCGCGCGCGCGACCTCGGGCGGATAAGGCGCAAGGCTGCCGTATTCGAGGAAGCCGTCCTTATCGCGCAGTATCGCAAAGCCTTCCGTTTCGTGCTTCCCCATGAAGCGCTGTATGCGCGCGTACACCTCCGCCGGGAGCGTCCGCCGGTACAGGTTCTCGTTCAGAATGCGTTCCGGGGCCGAAACGGCCGCGCGCAGCTCTTCCAAGGTCGCGGGCCGCTTGATTGCGGACAGCGCCGCGTACATCGCGGTCCCGTGCGTCCGCAGGCAGGCTGCCGCGTAAGCGACAATCGTCGCGCAGAACAGGATGGCAAAAACAGTCTGCGCGACGCGATGCGCCTTCATACCCATATCACACCTCCCGCGCGGACCAGACAGAGCAGTCCGCCGAAAAACACGGCCGCAAGGGCGAGCACGCGAAGAACGGCCGCCGGGCGCCCGGGCAGGGACGCGTCGAGCGCGCGCGCGAGCGGCACGGAAGCGAGTATCCCAAACAGGAATACCGGCCAATACTCCCGCAGCAGCATCAGCGCCGCGCCGTCCGCAAAGGCGTTTCGGCTCAGGCCGAACGCGATGCGCAGGCAGGCGAAAGCGCTCGCCGGGTCGGGCGCGCGGAAGAACACCCAGCCGATTCCGACCGCGAGCAGCGCGTACAGACGCCGCAGCGGGTCCGGAACGCTCCGTTTGTCGAAGCGCGTGACGCGTTCGGCCGTCAGCCAGAAGAAATGCCAGAGCGCCCAGAAGACGTAGGTCTGCGCCGCGCCGTACCACAGGCCGACGCACAGCAGAACGGCGAGGCTGCGCCGCGCCGCGCGCCCGTCGCCCGGGTTCTCGCTTCCGTCAAAGGGCGGCCAAAGATAGGTCCGGAACCAGTCGGACAGGGAGATGTGCCAGCGGCGCCAAAAATCCGTCACGGAGCGAGCCGTATAGGGATAATCGAAGTTTTCTTTCTCCGCAAAGCCGAACATGCGGCAGAGGCCGACGGACATGTCCGAGCAGCCCGAGAATCCGTGGTACAGCTGCAAGGCGTAGGCCGCGACGCCCAGCCACATCAAGAGCGCGGACACGCTTGCGCCGCCGTCCGTGCCCTCGCGCAGGGCGGACAATCGAAAGACGTAGTCCGCGGCCTGCCGCAGGGGGTAGGCGATGAGCGCCGTCTTTCCGAGGCCGACGGCGAAGCGGCATATCCCGCCGGAAAAGGCCTCCCACGTGACGCGGCGCGCCCTGAGCTGCGGCGCGATCTCCGCGTGGCGCAGGAGGGGCCCCGCCAAAAGACGCGGGAAGAACGCGACGGACAGCCCGACGGAAACGGGATTCCTCTCGGCCGCCGCTTCCCCGCGCGCGATATCCAGCAGATACGAGAGCGCTTGCAGCGTGAAGAACGCGATGCCGAACGGCCGCATGAAGGGCAGCACGGCGCCCGCGTTCGCGTCCGCCGCCCACGGGAGGCCGGGAAGCAAGGCGGGCAGATACCGCACGAGAAACAGCAGCCCGAGCGGGAAGGCGCAGGCGAGTGCCGTCACCGTTCGCGTCCGCGCTCCCCGCGCGCGCGCCCGTTCCACCGCGCGCCCAAGGGCGGTGCAGGCGAATACGGAAACGAGCAGCGCGAGCGCCGTCACCGGATCCCCGATGGCGCAGAACGCCAAGCCCGCGAGAAAGAGCCAAAGGTCCTGCGCGCGGCGCGAAAAACCGAGGGCAAAGTGGATCGCCGTCGTCACCGGCAGGAAAGCGAACAAAAACGCAACAGACGAAAAAGACACGTGCGCACCTCCTTCCGTCGCGGCGCGGCACAGCGCCGTGACGCCGGCCTCATGCCGTTTCCCCGCCTTGGAGCCACGTGTCCAGCAGGCGGTCGAAGGCGGGATTTTGAAGCAGCTCCCGCCAATTTTCGACGATGTACAGGACATCGGTTCCGTTTGTTTCCGCTGCGGGCAGCTTGTGCAGGCGAGCCGTCAGGCCGAAGCCCAGCGAGGCCTCCTTGTTCTCCGCCGCGTCCGCAAGCGAGCGAAAGCGGATCGTGGCGTAGCGATAATTGAAATCCACCAGCGTTTCGCCCCGTTCGGCGTCCGCCAAGGCGCGATTCACGGTGATGCGAGGCAGCTTTCGCATGGACTGCCGGAGGGGCGTGCTTCGATTGTTGATGTTCGCCGCAAAGCCCTCGTATATGCCGACGGAGGACGCTATCGTCTTGGGCAGGGAATGCTCCCTGTCGAAAACCATCTGCATATAGGCTCGCCGGCTCGCTTCCTCCATGCGTGTGATGTGTATGCAATACTTCCATTGCTTCCCCTTGTGTATCACGTGGGTGAGCTCCCCTTGCAGCTCGCTCTCGTATTCCCGATCCCGCAGGCGGATCGGAAAAGCGTCGTCCTGCGGCAGATAGAAGGGGCGGTCCGTCAGCACGGACAGGCCCGTTTCGGAAAGGTCGCAGGTCGTGCCGCGCAGGACGCGCCCGTCAAATTCCATTTCGGCGGGCAGAGCCGCGTCAAAGCGCTCGGCCATGCGGAAATTCGGCCTGCCCAGCATGAAGCAGACGGCGAAGAACAGATTCTTCATGTTGATCGCCAGCCAGTACAGGATGACGATGTCGTAAAACGCGCCGGTCATGACGATGCGCAGCACGCAAACGGCCGCCGAAAGGAGGCATATGCCCAGCATGAAGATGTGCGGCAGCGCGTACAGGCGCAGGGAATCGCCCTTCTCCGTGCGGCCGTCCTTGTTCGTGACGACGAATTTGGTCTGGCGTATGCCTATGCTCTCCATGATGACGGGCCCGCTCATGTAGGGGAACAGGATCGTGTCGATGATGTTGCTCCAGTGCTGGTTGCGAATCTTATCGGAAAGCACGCCGATGGCCACGGTCTGGAGCGCGTAATGCGGCAGCCAGAAAGCGGCGATCTGCGCGAAGGTGCTGTCCACCACCTGCAGGTTGAACATCGCGAACAGGATGGGCGACAGGATGTACACGAAGCGCCGGAAAAAGGTCCACCAGTACAGGAAGGTGGCGATGTAGCCGATCTTCGTCGAAAGAGGCAGCTCCTTGTGCGTCAGCAGCTTGACGTTGCGCAGGCTTTGGACGCAGCCGCGCGCCCAGCGCACGCGTTGGTTGATCAGGCTCCGTATCGAGGTGGGCGCCAGACCCTGCGCCAGCGTTTCCGAGATCGCGAAGGTCTTGTAGCCCTTGGCCTGTATGTTGATGCCGGTTTCAAAATCCTCCGTGATGCTGTTCGTGGCGATGTTGCCGACGGATTGCAGGGCCTCCCGCGCGATCAGGGTGTTGGAGCCCGCGTACAGCGCGGAGTTTGTGACGTTCCGCCCGACGTTCACCTCGCGGAAGAAGAAGTCCTGCTCATTGGGCACATTGCGCTCCGAATACAGGTTGTATTGAAACAGGTCGGGATTGTAAAAGCTCTGCGGCGTCTGTATGAAGCCGATCTTTTCCGCCGGATCGCATTCGCCGCTCTCACGGGGGACCCAGACGCCCGCGTCCGTTTTCTTCAGCTTGGGCAGGAAGAAATACGGCACGGTCCGCAGCAGGAAGCGGCTCATGGGAATCATGTCGGCGTCGAGGGTCAAAACGAGGGGCGAGGAGGTATGGTCCAGCGCGTTGTTCAGATTGCCCGCCTTGGCGTGCTTGTTCTCCCTGAGGCCGAAATAGCCTATGTCAAAAGCCCCGGCGAGCGCGGCCGTTTCCGGCCGGTTCGTGTCGTCGCAGATGAAGATATGCAGCTTGCTCTTGTCCGGGTAACGCAGGTGCTTGCACGCGTTCACGGTCTTGTACAGGAGCGAGGGCGATTCGTTGTGCGTGGCGATCAGAATGTCCACGTGCGGATACCAATCCTCCGGGATATCGGGCAGCTCCGGCTCCGTGCTCTTCATGAAATGCCAAAACTCCAGAGCGAGCTCCAGCACGGCGATTGCCTCGGCCGTGAGCAGCAGGACCCCGAAGGCGAAGGCCACGGGACCGAAGTTCGCGGGCAGCGTGAAGGCGGCTCGCCAGATGACGTAGATCGTCGAAACCAGGGTGCTTCCAACAAACAGAAGCCGTTGCGATAACTTTTTCTTTGTGCTTTTCATGTCGTCCTTCCCGGGGCCCGTTTCCGTTTCGCCCCGCGTCACGCGCCGTGCCGGCGCGCAATCCACGCGGCCGTCGCGAAGGCCAGCAAAAACAAGAACACGAGCGCGGAATTTTTCTTGTAATCGTCCGCAGCGGAAATCTCCGCCACGTGCAGGCCGTCCATTTTCAGCAGGGCCTTGGGAAAGGCCTCGCCGTGCCGCCGCAGCAGATAGCGGATCTTCAGGATTTCCTGATCGTAGCTGTCCGTTTGGCGGCGCAGGCGGCTCGGTTCGTCCGTCCACGCCGCCTGTTTCGCGTTGTCGATATCATCCAGCGCATACGCGGATCCCGTGTAGATATGCTTCCACCGCCGCCAATCCCGCTGCTGCGCCGGACCGAGGTAGCGCGCTATCTCGTGCGGCAATGCGTCCATGCGGCGCGGCGAGAGCGGACCGCGGCGCAGCGCCTCGTAGCGCGCGAGCACGCGTTCGACGAATTCCCGGTCCCGGATCAGCCGGTCAAACCAAGGCGCGCCGGCAAAGGCGGCGGAGTCCGGGTCTATGGTTTCCGGCTTGTAATTGTCCAGGATGCCGTCGTAGTCCCAAACGGGTCCGGCGCACAGCTTCCCGCCAAAGTCCTTGTAGAAGTACGTGGAATTAAATCCTGCGTCGTAATTGCTGAAAAATTCGTTCAGAACGCAATAATTCACGAAGGAATCCACGTCTATGTATTCCTTGTATCGCAGGAACACGTTGATGTCGTCGGCGTACAGGACCCGCTCCAAGGCGCTTACGTCGGCCTCCACGTAGCGGAGGGTCGCCGCTTCCAGCTTCCCCTTCTTGGGGTACAGCAGGCCCAAATACCCGGCGGAAAGCCCTTTTTCCGTGGCATAGGTGCGCAGCATGGTGTTTTGGGGGTCGTAACGGTCGCGCCGCAGCAGATAGCTGTGCTCGCCGCCGCGTGGCGGCTCCTCGCTGAGGGCGACGCGGCCCGGGCCCTGTTTGACGCTCTCTATCATGAGGTAGACGCCCTCATAGCGCAGCTTGTCGCCGTCCCGCAGCAGGACCTCGCAGTAGCGCACGTCCGGCGTGTAGGGCAGCACCTCGGCGGCGACGGTAAAGGCCATGTAATTTCGCAGCAGGGATTTGTCCAGCATGTTCCCGTTCAGCACCCACTCGTCCTCCGCCTCCATTCCGAGCAGGGGCAGGGGATTCTCCGCGCCGTCCGCCTTCAGCAGATTCAGCTTGTACTGCGCCTTCTCGAAGTCGTGCGAGGAATTTCCGCGCCGCTTGATATTCGCCCGCGTCCTGAGCGTGGGCTCGTCCGTGAAACGGTTGTATCCTCCGCTGTCGTAGATGTACAGATTGCAGGGCACGAGGGCTTCCACGCCGGGGATGGGGACCATGTAGCCCTTCGCTTCGTCGAAGACTTGGTGAACGGGAACGGAACGTCCGCCGGTGTCGATCAGCACAATCGGCAGATGGGACGAAAAACCCGCCGAAACGTGCGACGCGCCGTCCAAATACGCTACGGGGTTTTCCGCCGGATCGGGCTGCATCGCGTCCCTGTGCTGCACGTAGCCGAGCTGTTCCGCCTTCGGCGGCGCGAACACCGCAGGAAGCGCGACGGCGGCGGTGAGCACGATGAAGACGACGCCCATGCACAGAAGCGTGCGAAAGCTTGTGGCGCGTGCGCGGCGCGATATTCCCTCAACGATTGATTTCATCGTTCTGGCTTACGAGCTGCACGGACCGCACGCCGTCCAGCGCGCGCAGGGCATCGACAATCGAAACGGAATGCCTCTTCTTCGCTTTTGCCAGCATCGTTTCCGACAGGGCGAAGATGTATTCCACGTGGTCTTCGGCGCTGTGCAAGACCTTGATTTGCGCCTTGTTGTCGAAGTGCAGGCCGACCTTCGTTTCAATGGCTTGATCCGAATCCTCTTTACCGCGGACGATGAGCAGAAACTGGTCGTTGCGGCGGACGGCGCCGAACAGCAGCAGGAAGAAGAACAGCATGGCCGTTCCCGCGCCCGCCACAAGAAATTCGGAAACGCCGCAGCATATGCCCACCGCGATGCACCAGAAGATGTAGGCGGTGTCGCGCGCGTCCTTGACGGCGGTGCGGAAGCGCACGATGGAAAGGGCGCCCACCATGCCCAGCGAAAGCGCGACGTTGTTCCCGATGACGCTCATGACCAAGGTGCTGATCATCGTCAGCATGATGAGCGAAACATTGAAACGCGCGCTGTAGACCGCGCCCGAGAAGGAGAAACGGTAAGAGATGTAGATGACGACGCCCAACATGAAGGCGACGACAAAGCGCAGGAGAATATCCCACACGGAGAACACGCCCGTTTGCGCGTTCAGGTACTCGCTCAAAATTTCTTTCACGAAAGAACTCCCATATGTGATTAGGTGTGATTTATTTGTCTTGAAAGGCAGTATTTGCTGACAGATCGTTCTGTTTTGCCGTAATCCCCCAAGCTGTCGCGGATGTAACCGAAAAGAAAGTGGCTGTACTTTACTTCCAAAGTGATGTCGCCGGGATCCACAACCGGATACAGGCGGAGCGCGGGATCGAAGAGATCCAAACAAGCCTCGCGCGCTCTTATATGGCTGTCAAAGGTCAAACGCGTATCGCTGCCGGGCACCGTGAAGGCGCGCCGCTCGTACTCCACGATGCAGCGCGGCAGGTAGACCTCTGCGGACATGATGCCGAACAGCTCCGACGCCAGCGGATGATTCAGACGCAGCAGGACGCTGAAATCGCGTCTTATCAGCGCCTGCGCGTCCTCCGCGGAAATGCGCAGGGAACGCTTGCGTTGATAAATGCCGCTCTTTTCCTTGGCCTCCAGCTTGACGGAG
>JAITLA010000236.1 GCA_031278145.1 Eubacteriales Family XIII. Incertae Sedis bacterium | reverse complement strand
CTGAAGGTGATCGTCGAAACCTGCTATCTCACGCGGGAGGAGAAGATCAAGCTCTGCGAGATCGTCACCGAGGCCGGCGCGGACTATATCAAGACCTCCACGGGCTTCGGGACGGAGGGCGCCGTTGCCGCCGACATCGAGCTGTTCAAGGCGCATATCGGGCCGAAGGTGAAGATCAAGGCCTCGGGCGGCATCCGCACGGTCGAGGCGCTGGAGCGCTTCCTCGCGCTGGGCTGTGACCGCATCGGGGCCAGCGTCGTCTTCGATCTGCCGGAGGACGCGTTATGACAATGTACGACATCATACTGAAAAAGCGCGAGGGCGAGGCGCTTTCGAAGGAGGAAATAACATACTTCGTAAACGGTTGCACGGACGGATCGATCCCCGATTATCAGGTGTCGGCGCTGCTGATGGCCATATTCTTCAAGGGCCTTTCGCACGACGAAACCTTCCTGCTCACGGACGCGATGATGCGCTCCGGCGACGTCGTGGACCTCTCGTCGATAGAGGGCGTCAAGGTCGATAAGCACAGCACGGGCGGCGTCGGCGACAAGACCACGCTTATCGCGGGGCCCTTGGCCGCGGCCTGCGGCGTGCCCGTCGCCAAGATGTCGGGCAGGGGCCTTGGCTTCACGGGCGGCACGGTGGACAAGATGGAATCCATTCCCGGGATGCGGACCGGGCCGGCGGCGGCGGACTTCATCTCCCTGGTGAACCGCACGAAGCTCGCCGTCATCGGCCAAACGGGACGCATCGCGCCGGCGGACAAGAAGCTGTACGCGCTGCGCGACGTGACGGCCACGGTGGACAATCTCTCCCTTATCGCTTCGAGCGTAATGAGCAAGAAGCTGGCCTCGGGCAGCGACGCCTTTGTTTTGGACGTGAAATGCGGCAACGGCGCCTTTATGGAAACGATAGAGGATGCGAAGGCCCTCGGCGAGATCATGGTCGAGATCGGGACCGCGAGCGGCAAGAAGACCATAGCGCTCGTCACGAATATGGACCGGCCGCTCGGCAGAGGCGTAGGCAACGGCATCGAGGTCATGGAGGCGATTGAAACGCTGAAGGGCGCGGGACCCGCGGACATCACGGAGCTGTCCCTGCGCCTCGCGTCTTACATGATCCTCGCCGGCGGCGCGGCCGCCTCGCCGGACGCGGGCTATGAGGCGGCAAAGGCGGCGCTTTCGAGCGGGGCGGGGCTTGAGAAGCTGCGGGCGCTTATCGCGGGGCAAGGCGGGAATCCCGCCGTCATCGACGATTTTTCGCTCTTCCCCAAGGCGGCGCTGTCCGTCGCCGTGCGCGCCGATGCGGACGGGTACGTCGTCGGCGTTGCGGCGCGCGACATAGGGATTGCGTCGAGGCGTTCCGGCGCCGGCAGGGAAACCAAGGATGACGTCATCGATCTCTCCGCGGGCGTCGTTTTGCACAAGACGGTCGGCGACGCCGTGAGGGCGGGCGATACCCTTGCCGTCGTTTACGGAAACGACGAGGCGCGGCTTCGCGCGGCGGCGGACGTCGCGGAGGCGGCCTTTCGGATCGGGCGCGAGAGGCCGGCGCCCGCACCGCTTATTTATGCCGTAATCGTATAGTTATGTATACTTGCATGCAAGCTTACATTTATGGTTGCATGTATGGTATCCACAACTAATGCTTGACGAAACGCCCGCATGATGGTACATTAAAACAAGATGCTTGGGGGCGCGCAATGGATGGACGCGCTCCCGGCATATAAAATATAAAGGAGGAAGAAAGAAATGAGTTCGAAAAAGATTGTGGCGGTGCTTATGACGGTGGGCTTGCTGCTCACCGCGTTCGCGGGCTGCGGAGGCGCCACGTCCTCGGAGGGCGAGGCGGGAGATGTCGCGGCAAATGCGGAAGCGGAGGCCGAGGGCGGTGAGAAAACCATATCCTTCGGCCTTGTGACCGACGTCGGTGGCGTCAACGACCAGTCCTTCAACCAGAGCGCATGGGAGGGCCTGCAGCGCTTCGGCGCCGATACGGGCGCGAACGTGAAGTACATCGAGTCCAAGGACGAGAGCGGCTACGCGCCGAACATCGAAACCTTTGTGGATGATGGCATCGATCTGATCTACGGCGTCGGCTTCATGCTCGGCGACGCCTTTGCGCAGGCCGGCAAGGACAACCCGGCGCAGCGGTTCGCAATCGTGGATCACGCTTACGCGCCGGAGGATGTCCCGAACAACAACGTCACGGGCATCCTGTTCGCGACGGAGGAATGCTCCTTCCTCGTGGGCTATATCGCGGGCAAAATGAGCGAAACCGGAAAGGTCGGTCACATCAACGGCATACCCTCGGGCACGATGGAAACCTTTTCCGTCGGCTATTACGCGGGTGTGCTGACCGCGAATCCCGACGCGCGGATCATGGGCCAGTACTCGGAATCGTTCAGCGATCCGGCCGCGGGCAAGAACATCGCCAACCAGTATTACGCCGACGGCGCCGACATCATCTTCTCGGCGGCGGGCGCGACGGGCAACGGCGCCATCGAGGTGGCCAAGGAGAAGGGCAAGTGGGCCATCGGCGTCGACATGGATCAGAATCACATCGCGCCCGACAATGTGCTCACCAGCGCTTTGAAGCGCGTCGACAACGCGATCTACGACATTTCGAGCCAAATGCTGAACGGCAGCTTCACGGGGGGAACAACGCAGTATTACGATTTGAAAAACGACGGCGTGGGTTACGCCACGACCGGCGATCACATCCCCGCGGACATTCTGGCCGAGGTCGAGCGGATCAAAGCCGACATCATTGCGGGCAAGATACGGGTTCCGGCGACGGCCGCAGAGATGGAAGAGCAGTTCCCGGGCAAGTACAACATGCCGCCGGTGGAGGAACGGTAACACAGTTTTGCAAGGCACAAGGAGGCGGTTTCCAATAAATGGGAGCCGCTTCTTATGTGAATGCGTAAGAACGGCAGCAGCCATAAAGAGAGGATCCTTCCATGGATGACAAATCAAACGGTAAGGCCGCCGTACCCGAACCACCCCCCGCCGTGGATATGCAAGACATCACGATGATGTTCGGAGCTTTCAAGGCCAATGACAATGTATGCCTTACGGTGCCGCAACGCTCGATTCACGCGATCCTGGGCGAAAACGGCGCCGGCAAGAGCACCCTGATGAATATTCTGTACGGCCTTCTCCGCCCGACCTCGGGAGAGATCTCGATCAAGGGCAAAAAGGTCGCAATCGATTCACCCGCACGCGCGATTGAGCTCGG
>JAITLA010000096.1 GCA_031278145.1 Eubacteriales Family XIII. Incertae Sedis bacterium | reverse complement strand
TTCATTTGTGTAACACATACAATGTTGGAATTGCGCGATTTACCGGCACGGGCCACAGTGCCAAACCTGCCCAATACACAAAAGAACCGTCCCCGTGTGTACTTTGTCAGTGACCTCGCATCCGGCCGGCGGGCCGACAATCGGGGGCAGCGGAGGGCTTTTGGGCGTGGTCAGAAGGATATACGTCGAAAAGAAAAAGGGTTTTGACACGGAGGCGCGCGCGTTGCGCTGCGCGCTGGCGGACAACCTGCACATCGCGGGCGTCACGGGGCTCAGGCTGCTGAATCGCTACGACGTCGAAGGCTTGGACGACGAAACATACGAAACGGCGAAGCGCTGCGTGTTCTCGGCGCCCGCCGTCGATCTCGTCTTCGAGGAGGACGCGCCGCTCGGCGGCGCCTTTGCGTTCGCCGTCGAATACCTGCCCGGCCAATACGATCAGCGGGCCGATTCCGCCGTTCAATGCATCCTGCTGATCCGGCCTTGCGCGCGGCCCGCTGTCCGCTTCGCGCGCGTGATCGCCGTGGAGGGCGCGCTCTCGCGGGAGGAGGCGGAGGCCGTGAAGCGCTTCGTCATCAATCCCGTGGATTCCCGCGAGGCGTCGGCGGAGAAGCCCGCCACGCTCGCGCTCAGCCTCGAGGCGCCGCCGCCCGTGCCCGTGATCGAGGGTTTTATCGCCTTTTCCGAGGACGAGGCGGAGGCCTTCCGCCGGCGCGGGGGCTACGCGATGAGCCCGGAGGACATGCTGTTCACGCAGGGCTTTTTCAGGGATACGGAGCGCCGGGACCCGACGCTTGCGGAGCTCAAGGTCATAGACACCTACTGGTCCGACCACTGTCGGCACACCACCTTCCACACGCGGCTCGAACGGACGGACTTCGGCGAAGGCCCCTACGCGGCCTTGGTTCGCAGGGCCTTTGACAGCTACCTGCGCGTCCGCGAGGCGGTCCGCGGGGCGGACGCGCGCGCCGTGAGCCTCATGGACATCGCCGTGATCGGCGCCGAGTACCTGAAGGGCAAGGGCCTGCTCCCCGATCTCGACGCGTCGGATGAGGTCAACGCGTGCAGCATCCGCGTGAAGGCGGACGTGGACGGCGCCGACGAGGATTGGCTCGTCATGTTCAAGAACGAAACGCACAACCATCCCACGGAGATAGAGCCCTTCGGCGGCGCGGCCACCTGCCTCGGCGGCGCGATCCGCGATCCGCTCTCGGGGCGCGCCTACGTCTATCAGGCGATGCGCGTCACGGGCAGCGGCGATCCGCGGGCGGAGATCCGCGACACGCTGCCCGGCAAGCTGCCACAGTTGCAGATCACGCGGGGCGCGGCCAAGGGCTACAGCTCATACGGCAACCAGGTGGGCCTATCCACGGGGCAGGTCGTCGAGATATACCACGAGGGCTATGTCGCGAAGCGCATGGAGATCGGCGCCGTGATCGGTGCGGCGCCCGCCTCCCGTGTCAGACGCGGGCGCCCGGCGCCGGGCGACGCGATCCTGCTCGTCGGGGGCAGGACGGGACGCGACGGCTGCGGCGGCGCGACGGGTTCCTCGAAGGGGCATACGGCGGAATCGCTCGCCGCCTGCGGCGCGGAGGTCCAAAAGGGCAATCCGCCCATCGAGCGCGACATCCAGCGGCTGTTCCGCCGCGAAGAGGCGGCCACGCTCATCAAGCGCTGCAACGATTTCGGCGCGGGCGGCGTGGCCGTGGCCGTCGGCGAGCTCGCGGACGGCATCGATGTCAACCTCGATTCGGTTCCGAAAAAATACGAGGGTCTGGACGGCGTCGAGCTGGCCATTTCGGAGTCGCAGGAACGCATGGCGGTCGTGGTCGCAAAGGAAGACGCGGCGCGCTTCATCGCGCTCGCGGAGGAGGAGAACCTCGAAGCCGCCGTCATCGCGCGCGTGACCGACACGGGGCGTTTTCGCATGTACCACCGCGGCGAGGCCATCCTCGATCTGCGGCGGGATTTCCTCGACACCGAGGGCGTGCGGCAGAGCGCGGACGTATTCGTTGCGGACCGGGATTTCGCGGCGGGCTTCGCGGCGGACGGGACCCGCGATCTCGCGGCCTGCCTCGACGATCTGAACTGCTGCGACCAGCGGGGCCTGGCGGAGTGCTTCGACGGCACGATAGGCGCGGGAACGGTCCTCATGCCCTTCGGGGGTTTTTGGCAGGCGACGCCCACCTTGGGCATGGCCGCGAAGCTGCCGCTTTGTTCCGGCGAAACCCGGACGACGACGCTGATGGCCTTCGGCTTCGACCCGCTGCTCTCCGAGGCGAGCCCCTTTCACGGCGCGCTGTACGCCGTCGTGGATTCCGTCACGAAGCTCGTCGCGATGGGCGGCGACAGGCGCGGCGCGAGGCTGAGCTTTCAGGAATACTTTGAGAGGCTCGGGCGCGATCCCGCGCGCTGGGCAAAGCCCTTTTCGGCCCTGCTCGGCGCGCTCGAAGCGCAGCTTGCGCTCGAGATACCCGCGATAGGCGGCAAGGACAGCATGTCGGGCAGCTTTTTGGATCTGGATGTGCCGCCGACCCTCGTATCCTTCGCCGTGGGCGTGACGCGCGCGGAGCGCGTGCTGTCGCCGGAGTTCAAGCGGCCGGACAGCCGGCTCGTGTTCGTGGATGCGGAGCGGGACGGCGATATGCGGATCGACTTCGCGCAGTACCGGCGCAACGCGGACAGGGTGACGGCGCTGGCCGCCGAAGGGCGGATCCTGTCCGCTTCCGTGGCGGGGCGCGGCGGCGTGTTCGTCGCCGTCGTGAAGATGGCGGCCGGCAATCGCATCGGCGCTTCCTTGGAAAACCTGACGGACGCGGAGCTTCGCGCGCCGCGCTACGGCGCGCTGATCCTCGAGATCGGCGCGGAGCACGATCCGGGCGCGCTGCTTGCGGACGCGCGCTTCAAGGTGATAGGGCATACGACGGCGCGCGCGGAGATCCGCGTTTCGGCGGCGGCGGACGCGGGCGTCCCGGCCTTTGCGGCGGATCTCGACGCGCTGCTGCGCAGGTGGGCGCGCCCGCTCGCGGAGGTGTTCCCGACGGAGGTCGCCGAACAGCGCGCGGAAACGCTCGAAACGATTGTCTGCGCGCGCAGATCCCCCGCCCGCCCCGCGGCCCGCGCCGCGAAGCCGCGCGTGCTGATCCCCGTCTTTCCCGGAACGAACTGCGAGGTGGATTCGCGGCGGGCCTTTGAGAACGCGGGCGCCTCGGTCGCGCTTCACATCCTGCGAAACCGCAGGCCGGAGGACCTTGAGGCTTCGATGCGCGCGCTCGCGCGCGGGATAAGGGAGAGCCAAATCGTCATGATACCGGGCGGTTTCAGCGGCGGCGACGAGCCGGACGGTTCCGCCAAGTTCATCGCGGCGGTGTTTCGGAATCCCGCCGTGCGGGAGGCCGTGACGGAGCTCTTGGAGCGGCGCGGCGGCCTCATGCTCGGCATATGCAACGGCTTTCAGGCCCTCGTCAAGCTGGGCCTCCTGCCCTTCGGCGCGATCCGCGACGGCGCGGACGACGGCCCGATCTTGGCCTGCAACAGCATCGGCCGGCACGTTTCCCGCCTGGTCCGCACGCGGGTGGCCTCCGTGCTCTCGCCCTGGCTGGCCGGCGCGTCCGTCGGCGATCTGCACACCCTGCCCGTTTCGCACGGCGAGGGGCGCTTCACGGCGTCCGAGGCGCTGCTGCGCTCGATGGCGGAGCGGGGGCAAATCGCGACGCAGTACGTGGATCCCGCGGGGCGGCCCACGAGCGACATCCGCTTCAATCCCAACAATTCCGCCTTGGCGATAGAGGGCATATCCTCGCCGGACGGCAGAATACTCGGCAAGATGGCGCATTCGGAGCGCGTCGGGCCGCATTTGTACAAGAATGTTCCGGGCGACTTCGATCAGCGGATCTTCGCCTCGGGCGTCGCGTATTTCAAGTAGCGCCGGCGCGCGGCGAAGGCGGCGGGCGAGAAGGGGAGGCAGCGATATGAAGGCGGCCATCGTAATGGGCAGCAAGTCCGATTATCCCGTCGTGGAGCGGGCGGAGAAGGTATTGCGCGACTTCGGCGTCGCGTATGAAACGCGCGTCATATCGGCGCACAGGACGCCGCGCGCGGCGGAGGCTTTCGCGTCCGGCGCGGAGGAAGAGGGCGTCGAGGTGATCATCGCGGCGGCGGGCAAGGCGGCGCATCTGGGCGGCGTCATCGCGGCCCACACGGCCCTGCCCGTGATCGGGCTGCCCATCAAGTCCTCTACCCTGGACGGACTCGATTCCCTGCTTTCGATTGTGCAGATGCCAAAGGGCGTGCCGGTTGCCACGGTCGCGATAGACGGAGCGGAGAACGCGGCCCTGCTCGCCGTGCAGATCCTGTCGGTCAAATACGAGGCGCTGCGGCAGCGCATGAAGGCCCACAAGGCGGATATGGCGCGGGAGGTCGCGGAGGCCGACGAGGCGTTTAAAAACATGTAGGGAAGATTGCGGTACGGCTCAAAAGCGCATTGAGCGGTACCGCACCAAAGGGAGGTCGCGAATGGAACAAAGAGAACAGTTATATGAGGGCAAGGCCAAAAAGGTATTCAAAACGGACGACCCGGAGCTGCTGATCGTTTCGTACAAGGACGACGCGACCGCGTTCAACGGGCAGAAGAAGGGCCGGATTGCGGACAAGGGCGTCGTGAACAACGCCATGTCCAACATCCTCTTCGGCGTCCTGGAGGAGGCCGGCGTGCCGACCCACTTCGTCAAGCAGCTTTCGGACCGGGACAGCCTCGTGAAAAGGGTGCGCATCCTGCCGCTCGAGGTCATCATCCGCAACGTGGCCGCCGGCTCCTTTTCGCAGCGCTACGGCGTGCCGGAGGGCAGCCCCTTGGCGCGGACCGTGCTGGAATTCTCATATAAGAACGACGCGCTTGGGGATCCGCTGATCAACGACGATCACATCCTGGCCCTCTCGCTTTCCACGGAGGCCGAACTCGCGCAGGTGCGGGCCTACGCCTTCAAGGTGAACGAGGTCTTGAAGGCCTTCTTTCTCAAGCGCGGCCTCAGGCTGATCGACTTCAAGATCGAGTTCGGCCTCGACGCCGCGGGAAGGCTTCTGCTCGCCGACGAGATCTCGCCGGACACCTGCCGGCTCTGGGATACGGAAACGAACGAGAAGATGGATAAGGACCGCTTCCGCCGCGATCTCGGCCGGGTGGAGGAAAGCTACCGCGACGTGCTCCTTCGCATGAAGGAAAAGTGATGGGCAAGCTCAGCTACAAGGACGCAGGCGTGGACACGAAGGAGGGCGAGCGGGCCGTTTCCCTCATGAAGGCGCATGTGCAAAAGACCTTCGGCCCGCAGGTGCTCGCCGGGCTCGGCGGCTTCGGCAGCCTCTACCGGCTCGATACGGCCGGCATTGCCGAGCCCGTGCTCGTGGCCGGCGCGGACGGCGTTGGGACGAAGCTGAAGCTCGCCTTTATGATGGATCGGCATGACACGGTGGGCCAAGACTGCGTCGCGATGTGCGTCAACGACATCCTCTGCCAGGGCGCGACGCCGCTCTTCTTCTTGGACTACATCGCGACCGGCCGGGTCAGGGCCGAACGGATCGCGGAGATCGTCAAGGGCATCGCGGACGGCTGCCTCTTGGCGGGTTGCGCGCTCGTCGGCGGCGAAACGGCGGAGATGCCGGGCTTTTACGCCGACGGGGAGTACGACATGGCCGGCTTCGCCGTCGGCCTCGCGGATCGCGCGCGGATCATCGACGGCCGGGACATAAGCGCGGGCGACCTGCTTGTGGGGCTTCCCTCGAGCGGCTTGCACAGCAACGGTTTCTCGCTCGTCCGCAGGATATTCTTCGATCAAATGGGCCTCGCGGCGGACAGCTTCGTAGGGGAACTGGGCCTTCCCCTCGGTGAGGCGCTCCTGACGCCCACGCGGATATACGCGGACGCCTGCCGCGCCGTCCTGCCGCACGTGCGGGTCAAGGGCATGGTCCACGTCACGGGCGGCGGCTTCTTTGAGAACATCCCGCGCGTTTTGCCCGCGGGGCTCGGCGCGGACATCCGGCGGGACGCGTGGGATCCGCCCGCGATATTTCCGTACATACGGGCCTGCGGCGACATCGAGGAGCGCGAGATGTTCTCCGCCTTCAACATGGGCATCGGCCTGATCCTGATCGTTTCGCCTTCGGACGCGGCACGCGTGACGGCCTTGCTCGGCGAGGCCGGGGAACGCGCCTTCGTGATCGGCGGCGTCGTCGCGGGGGAGGGCGTGCGCCTTTGTTGAACATAGCGGTGCTGGTTTCGGGCGGCGGAACCAATTTGCAGGCGATCCTGGACGCGATCCGGGACGGGCGCATCGAGGACGCGCGGATCGTGCTCGTCATCTCGAGCAACGCGGGCGCCTACGCGCTTTCGCGGGCGGCGGCGCACGGCATACCCGTCCTCGTCGCCGGCCAATCCGAGTTTCCGCGGGCGGCGGACCGCAGCGCCGCCATCGTTTCCGCCCTGCGCGGCGCGGGCGCGGACCTGATCGTGCTGGCCGGCTACATGCACATCCTCGATCCGAAGGTCGTTCGCGCCTTCGCGGGCCGCATCATCAACATCCACCCCTCGCTGATCCCCAAATACTGCGGCCGGGGCTTCTACGGCAAGCGCGTGCACCGCGCGGTGCTCGCCGCCGGCGAACGCGAGAGCGGGGCCACGGTCCACTATGTGGACGAGGGCGTGGACACGGGACCCGTCATACTGCAAGAACGGGTCCCCGTATGCGCGGACGACGACGCGGACAGCCTCGCGGCGCGCGTCCTCAAAGCGGAGCATCGCATATTGGTGCGGGCCGTAAACCGAGTGGCAAAGGAGATGAAGCGAGAAGATGGCAAAGCTTAGGGCACTGATCAGCGTTTCGGACAAGACGGGCGTCGTGGCGTTCGCGAAGGCGCTCGCGGCGCTCGGCGCGGAGATCCTCTCCACGGGCGGCACGGCGCGGACGCTTGCGGAGAACGGCATCGCGGTGAAAGGCGTTTCCGAGCTCACGGGCTTCCCCGAATGCCTGGACGGCAGGGTCAAGACCCTGCATCCCGCGATACACGGCGGCATTCTGGCCGTGCGCGGCAAGGAAGCGCATATGCGGCAGCTCGCGGAGCTTGGGATAGACACGATAGACCTCGTGGCGATCAACCTCTATCCCTTCAAGGAAACGATCCTGAAGCCCGGCGTGACGCGGGAGGAGGCCGTTGAGAACATCGACATCGGCGGTCCCGCGATGCTGCGCTCGGCCGCGAAGAACAGCGACGACGTTACGGTCCTGTGCGATCCCGCCGACTACGACGCGGTCCTCGCCGAGCTGCGTTCGGGCGGCGTGTCGGACGATACGCGGCGCAGGCTCGCGTGCAAGGTGTTCGAGCACACGGCGGCCTACGACGCGATGATCGCCGCCTACCTGCGGGCGCGGAGCGGCGCCGGTCTGCCGGACAAGCTGACCTTGACCTTTGAAAGGCTGCAAGCGCTTCGCTACGGCGAGAACCCGCACCAGCGGGCCGTGTATTACAAGGACCCCGACGCCCGCGCGGGTGCGCTCACGAACGCGGAGCAGCTGCACGGCAAGGCGCTTTCGTTCAACAACATAAACGACGCGAACGGCGCGCTCGCCGCGCTCCGGGAGTTTGACGAGCCCGCGGTCGTCGCCGTGAAGCACGCGAACCCCTGCGGCGTCGGCGTCGCCGGGGACATCCGCGAGGCGTATCGAAAGGCTTACGAGGCCGATCCCGTGTCCGTGTTCGGCGGCATCGTGGCCGCCAACCGCCCGATTGACGCGGGGACGGCGGCGGAGATCGACAAGATCTTCATCGAGATCGTCATCGCGCCGGACTTCACGGACGAGGCCCTCCGCATCCTGACGCGGAAGAAGAACATCCGCCTGCTGCGGCTCGCGGCTTCGGCGGAGGCCGTGCCGCGCGGCGGGATCGACATCAAGCGGGTTTCGGGCGGCATCCTCGTGCAGGACGCGGACGAGGCTCCGGACGGCGCGGAGGCGTGGAAGCTCGTGACGGAGCGGGCGCCCACGGAGGCGGAGCGCGCCGACATGGACTTCGGCATGAAGGTGGTCAAGCACGTCAAATCCAACGCGATTGTGATCGCGAAGGGCGGCAGGACCTTGGGCGTGGGCCCCGGGCAGGTCAACCGCATTTGGGCCGTGCGGAACGCGATCCGGCAGGCGACGGGCGATCTCGCGGGCGCCGTGCTCGCGTCCGACGCCTTCTTTCCCTTCGACGACTGCGTGTCCGAAGCGGCGGCGGCGGGGATCACGGCCATCATCCAGCCCGGCGGCTCCGTGAACGACGCGGATTCGATAAGGAAGGCGAATGAGGCGGGGGTGGCTATGGTGTTTACGGGAATGCGCCACTTTAAGCATTGAGAAGTTGCGATTCAAATTTTGCTTCGTCAAAATTTGAGCGCGGAGCGCACTCAAATTGTTGAACGGATGTTTTGAGGGGACAAGGGCTTCGCTCGCAGCCCCTCAAAACATAGGCGTCAGTGGGGGATTGCACCCGCCACCGGCAGCTTGGGAAGCCGGAACCCGCCGCCTGTAGAGGCGGGGGACTGATGCCGTCGTTCAAACCCCACGCGATTTTTCCCCATTCCGGCAGAACCCGGCCTGAGCAAAAATATCGCGGCGTTTGAATAATTTTGATTTGAATGGTTTTGATTTGAGTTTTTGAATAGTAATCATTAAAACGAATAGGGATTTTTTTATGAAGGTAATGATCGTGGGCGGCGGCGGCAGAGAGCACGCCATCGCGTGGAAGCTGCGGCAGAGTCCGAAGCTTACGGAATTGTATTGCGCGCCGGGGAATGCCGGCATCGCGTCCCTCTCGACCTGCGTCAATATCGCGGCGGAGGATGTGCGCGGTCTGACCGACTTCGCGGTCCGGCGGGCGATGGATCTCGTCGTGATCGGACCGGAGCTTCCGCTCGCGATGGGTCTGACGGATATGCTGCGCGCGGCCGGCATTCGCAGCTTTGGCCCGAACGGCAAGTGCGCCCGCCTCGAGGCCAGCAAGGCCTTCACGAAGCGCTTCCTCGAAAGGCACGATATCCCGACCGCGCGCTACAAGGAGTTTCACGACAAGGCGGCGCTGCTCGATCATGTGGGTCTGTTCGGCTTCCCCATGGTGCTCAAGGCGGACGGGCTCGCCGCCGGCAAGGGCGTGATCCTCGCCGCGACGGCGGCGGAAGCGCGGGAGGCCATAGAGGATCTGATGGGAAGGCGGCTGTTCGGCGCGGCCGGCGATACGGTGGTCGTCGAGGAATGCCTCTTCGGAACGGAGGCTTCGATGCTCTGCTTCGTGGACGGCGGCGCCATCGTGCCGATGGAGTCCGCGCAGGACTACAAGCGCGTATTCGACGGGGACGAGGGACCGAACACGGGCGGGATGGGCAGCTATTCGCCGAGCCTGCTCATGGACGAGGCCCTTGAGGACGAGATTCGCGAGAAGATACTGGCGCCCACATACGAGGGCTTCAAGGCGGACGGCCTGGACTTCAGGGGCGTGCTCTTCATCGGGCTCATGCTCACCGAGGACGGGCCCAAGGTGATGGAATTCAACATCCGCTTCGGCGATCCGGAAACGCAGGCGATCCTGCCGCGCCTCCAAAGCGATCTGCTGGATATCTTCCTGGCGGTGACGGAGGACAGGCTCGCAACGCAGGAACTGCGCTGGAGCGACCGCCGCTCCGTCTGCGTCGTGCTCGCGGCGGGCGGCTATCCCGGCGCTTACGAAAAGGGCAAGGCGATAGACGGCCTCGCGCGCGTGGACGCGGACGCGCTCGTGTTTCACGCGGGAACGGCCTTCGGGTCGGATCCGCCGGCCGTCTACACGGCGGGTGGGCGCGTGCTCGGCGTGACGGCCCTCGGCGCGACGCATGAGGCGGCGCGCGAAAAAGCCTATGAGAACGCGGCGCGGATCCGCTTCGACGGCGTGCAATACAGGCGCGACGTCGGGATCGTGAAGGAGGTCTGAGCCTTGCCTGCCGTGAGAACAAAGAAACGATTTCGGATCCGCTATCTGCGCCTGCTGTTCATGCTGCTGTGCGTTTCGATGATCGCCTATGGCGTCTATCTCCTTACCGCGACCTTCCGGGAGGCGGGCGGGGGCGAAAATGCGGCGCCCTCGGGCCAAACGGTGAACGCGGGCGACGTCGACGGGGAGGCCTCCGAGCGGGCCGGCGACGAAGCGGGCGCCGAGGCCGGCGCGGACGCGGCCGACGAGGCGGCGGCGCGCCCCTTCGCGGCCTTTTACTATTACGAAGCGGAGCGGCAGGGGCGCTACGAGAGCTACGCGGCGCGCAATCCGGAGCTGACGGAGGATGCGGTCGTCTGGCGGGTGAACGCGGACCTCGACCGCTTTGCCTATACGAACATCGAAATCGTTACGGACGATGCGCCGCCCGTATTGCTGAACAAATACCGCAAGCTGCCGGACGACTACACGCCGCGCGGCCTTGTGAACACCTCCTCGGGCCAGAAAATGACGGCGGAAACGAAGGCGGCCTATGAGGCCTTGCGGGACGCCGCCGGCGCTGCGGGCCACCGCATAAGCGCCTCTTCCGCGTATAAGTCCATCGAATACCAGAAAGGCGTCTACAACAAGTACGTCATGGAGTACGGCAAGGACGCGGCGGATGATTTCGTCGCCAGAGCCGGGCACAGCGAGCACCATCTGGGGACGGCCATAGACCTCGCCGGGAGCACGGGGACGACGGAGGGCTTCGCGGGAACGCCCGCGGCCGAATGGGTGGCCGAGAACGCTTGGCGCTACGGCTTCATCGTGCGCTACACGGATGCCAACAAGGACGTGACCGGCTACGTGCCCGAGCCGTGGCACATCACGTGGATCGGGACGGACGCGGCCGCGATCATGCGGGAGCGGGGGGTGGAGAGCTTGGAGGAGTATGTGGTGAAGTACGTGGATCACAGGCCATAAGACGTTACAATTCACATCCTTTGCAAAAGCCGGCTATTACGGTCAACTCCAACCGGCTGAAGGAGGCCACTGAAAAAGTCGGCATTGGGCCCGGAACACATGGGGACGGTTCATTTGTGTAACACATACAATGTTGGAATTGCGCGATTTACCGGCACGGGCCACAGTGCCAAACCTGCC
>JAITLA010000191.1 GCA_031278145.1 Eubacteriales Family XIII. Incertae Sedis bacterium | reverse complement strand
CTTTCCGCGGCGGACGCCGTAGACAACATCCGCAACTTCGTCCTCGACGGCGAAAGCGAGATCGAAAATCTGTTCGCGGAATCGATCAACGCAAAGGAGATGAAACGCAAGCTGAGTGGCCTCATCACGCAGAACTTCGACATGGGCAGCGAGAAATACGACGCCTCCCTCTTCCGCCTGCTGGTCGAGGAAACGATCAATCGGATCGAATTTCCCGCCGTCAGGGTGGACTGCGCCGCAGCCATCGATCAAATCGCCGCGCGTTTCAGCGGAGAGGTCACGGACAGCACGGGCAAGCAAAACCTGCGCACGGCGCTGTCGAATGCGGTCACGCAAGCCTTTGACGCGCTCGAATCGCAGATGGAACGCAGCGTGTCGGGATTCAAACAAGCGCTCGACGCCATCGGCGACGGCTTGCAGGGCAAGCTGCTCGCGAACATCAACGCGGAGTTCGACGCCATCGCGGCGCGTTTCCAAAACAAGGAACGGGAAATTCAAAACCTGACGCGGTACATCCTGCTGCTCGAAAAGGAAACGGAAGGATTGCAATCATGAGAGAGAATGCTTTGCTTACCGTCGATTGCGAAAAAGCCTTGGCGCACGCGGACGCCATCGTGAGCGGTGGTTATCTGGAGGCGCTCGCGCGCCTGCCCGTCGTGGCGCCGAGCGCGCAGGAGCTCGACTTCGACGCGGCGAAATACGGACGCTTCTATCGATTGAAGCGGCTCGTGATCAACAAGGAGGAGAACTTTTCGGACAAGCTTGTGACCGTCGTCAACGTCGCGGCTTCCCAAGGCTGTACGCTCGTCACGGTGATCGAAAGCGACGACGGTGCTTCGACGCACTATTTCATCGGCATCCTGCCCAAGCACGCGCGCATGGACACGCCGAACGACGCGGCGCTTCGCGACGCCGCCGGAAACGCCTTTTCCGGCGCGATGGAGGGCAACTTCGTGGGTTCCGAGATGGACTGCTTGGATGCGAATGCGATCGGCGTGTTGCAGGAGCGCGTTTTTCGGGCGGACCGTTGCGTTTCGGCCGTTTCCGGACTCGTCGCGCCGCGCGGCAAGGACGCGGGGGATGTGCGGACCTATGTGCAGGGAATGGAAAACCTCGTAAACTCCATGCGCGGGCGCAAGTATGCCGTCGTAATGATCGCCGACGCCGTGAGCGGCGGCGTGGCGCGGGAAAAGAAGCGCGGCTACGAGATGATCCATACGCAGCTTTCCTCCCTGCTGCGGCAGACGTTGACGCTGAGCGAATCGGACACGGTCACGCTGTCCGAGGCCCGGTCGGAGAGCGTGGCGCGCGGCATCGCAGAGGGCATATCGAAGACGCAGACGCGGGGCGGTTCTTACGGATTTTCGGAGGGCAAACAGTCCGGCATGAACCTGTCCTTCTTCCTTGGCACGTCCTTGGGCAGCCAGAGCGGGATGACGAGCGGAAGCTCCGAGAGCCTTGCCGAGGGGCGCAGCCGGCAGGAAACGGAACAGCGCCAGAGCGGAATTTCCTCTTCGGAGGCGAAGGCGACGGGAAGGGGAAGAAGCCTACAGCTCACATCGGAAAACCGCTCCGTGAAATCCATGCTCGACCGGATAGACATGCACATCAAACGCATCGAGCAATGCGAGAGCTTTGGCGCCTTCGACTGCGCGACCTACATCGTCGCGGACGACCGCGCGGACGCGCTCGCGGTCGCGAGCAACTACAACGCCCTGCTGCGCGGCGAGGAATCCTTCCTGCAATCGACGCAGATCAATACTTGGGCAAACACGAACACGGATCGCGAAAATACGGGCCGCCTGCTCGAATACCTGAGGGTCTTCGCGCATCCGAGCTTCCGCTTGGATGAAGAAACGAAGATAGAGGTGCGTCCTTCCTTGCTGATCGGCGGCAGGGAAACGGCCATCCAGTTCGGCTTGCCGAAGAAATCGATCAACGGACTGACGGTGCTGGAGATGACGCCCTTCGGACGCAACGCGCCGCGGCCCGCGTCCTCCGCGCCGCCTCTGTCCCTCGGCAAGCTCTGTTACATGGGCCGGGAGGAGAGCGCGTCGGTCATGCTCGATCCCGAAAAGCTGTGCGCGCACGTCTTTGTCACGGGTTCCACGGGCGCGGGGAAGTCCAACGCGATCTGCCGACTGCTCGCGGAGCTGCGGGATCGGGAAAACCCCGTCCCCTTCCTCGTGATCGAACCCGTGAAGGGCGAGTACAAGCACGCCTTTCACCGGAACGCGCGGGTCTACGGGACGAACGACCGGGTCGCGCCGCTCTTGCGCATCAATCCCTTCGCCTTTCCGCCCGCCGTCCACGTGCTGGAGCACATCGATCGCCTCGTCGAGATATTCAACGTCTGCTGGCCGATGTACGCGGCGATGCCCGCCGTGCTGAAGGACGCGACGCTGCGGGCCTATGAAACCTGCGGCTGGGATCTCTCGACCTCTCGAAACCGCCACAGCGAAGGCGTATTCCCGACCTTCACCGATCTGCGGGAGGCTTTGACGCGCGTCATAGAGGGTTCGGCGTATTCGGAAGAGTTGAAAGGCAACTACCTCGGCGCGCTCGACACGCGCGTGAATTCCCTCACGAACGGGCTGAACCGATGGATATTTTCGGCGGAAGAGATCGGCGACGCGGAATTGTTCGACAAAAACGCAATCGTCGATTTGAGCCGCGTGGGTTCCTCCGAAACGAAGGCGCTGATCATGGGCGTGCTCGTCATGCGGCTTTCGGAGCATCGCATGGCGCAGGGCGGCGTGAACCGTCCGCTGCGACACGTTACGGTCCTCGAGGAGGCGCACAACCTGTTGCGGCGCGCGTCTCTCGATCCGGGCGTCGAAGGCGGCGGCCCGGCGGCGAAGTCCGTCGAGATGCTGTCGAACGCCATCGCCGAGATGCGCACATACGGCGAGGGCTTCATCATCGCGGATCAGGCGCCCGGCCTGCTCGACCTCTCCGCAATCCGCAATACGAACACGAAGATACTCCTGCGCATCCCGGAACAGAGCGACCGCCTGCTCGCGGGCCGCGCGGCGGGCCTGAGCGATGGTCAGATCGCGGAGCTGGCCAAGCTGAATACGGGCGTGGCGGCCGTCTATCAGAACGGTTGGCTCGAGGCCGTGCTGTGCAAGATCGAGAAGTTCGACGGGGAGGAAAGCCCCTACACCTACGCGAACGACGCGGCCGAAACGCCGCCGGATCGGATCGTCTGCGTCTCCGAATGCCTGAAGCTGCTCCTGCGGGACCGCGTCGCGGAGGCGATCGACGCGGACATCGACGAGGCCGCGTCCGCGGACATACTGCGGCACGCGGGCCTGTCCGCGAAGAACCGCCTCGAGGCGGAGCGCCGCATACGGACTCGCGGCGCGGAAACGGAAGGCTTCGACACGCTTGCGGACATCGTAGCGGAGCTTTTGGACGCGCGCCGGTGGATCGCGGACAGCGTTCGCGCCGCCGTGAACTTCCGGGAATTGCAGGCGAACATGCTGCGCCGCATTCGCGAAAGAACGGAGGGACTCTCGACGCCGCTTCTCATCGAAACGGCCCACGCGTTGATGCGTTCTTATGCCGGGGAGGGCGCGAAGCAGGCGGGCGTGTATGAGGGCTGGCACAGGTATGTCGAGGCGCATCTGCCGTCGATCCTTTGACGGCGGCTGCGCGGAATGAGAGGAAGGAGGTGCGCCTTGCCGAAAGAATTCGGCTTTGAGGACGAAATCGCGCGCGCGTCGCGTGAATGCGGCCTGTTGGAGCGTCGAGCGGAGGACAGGGTACGCCCCTATGCCGAGCTGGACAAGCCGTTTCGCCGCGCGGATCGTCCCGGCGGCGCGGAGACGCGGTCGCCGGAGACCGTGCGGGAGTACAAGATCGACGCGTGCGCGGACATCGCGGCGGCGCGTTTCGGTCCGGAGACGATCGCGGCCTGGAAGGATCTCGACGTCCGAGAGCGCGTTGCGCGCTTTGAGGCTTTCCGGAGCGATCTCGCGCGGGAACTGGGCATACGGGACGAGGGGATACTGTGGTTCGAATCTTCGGAGTCGCACGGCGTCTACGGCTTCGTCCGCGCGGGCAGCGGGGCCGTATTTTTGAACCGGGTGCTCGTCGAGGACGCGAATCGCCTGCTCGACGGCGTGAACACGATTGCGCACGAATCGCGCCACGGATTTCAGGCGGCGTGCATGGACGGGAACATCGCCTTGTTGCGCGGCGTGGACGCGGCGGACAAGACGGAGGCCCTGATCGCGTGGTGGGACGCGCGGGCGCTGTATCCCGACATACTCGACGGCGCGCCGACGGCGGGGCGCTACGACCCTTGGGGTTACGCCTGCAACGCCTTGGAGCTGGACGCGCGGCATTTCGCCGACAGCGTCGTTCTGCGGATACCGAGAGACCCGGGCATCGGCTGAGCCGATAAGAAAGGATAGGGGGATGTGCGTTTCGGAATTGGAAAAGAAGCTTTTGGCGGACGGCGAATTCCCCGCGCGGCTGCTGCCCGGCATATTGACGCGGGTCAAGGCCTTCGCGCCGGAAACGAAAGCCCTGCTGGACGCGTGGCTCGCCGCGGGTACGGTCGGCGCCTTCGAGCTGCACGGGCTTACGTCGCAGTGGCTGCGCGCGCACAGGGGCATGAAGGACATCGGCCTCATACTCAGCCACGACTGGCTGTTGAAGGAGGGCGAGGCCGCGGCGGCATACCTGCGTATGCCGCTGCGCTGAGATCGGAAATCCGTGCGCAAGCGCGGAATGGGAGGAAAGCATGGTAAACTTGGACGAATTGATACTGCGGTCGCAGGAGCTATGCGACCGGCTGCTCCTCTTGAAAAAGGAGTCCGAGAAGGGGGAGGACCTGCGGGAGGACGAGGCGGAGCGCATCCGCCTGATCGCGCGGAGCCACCCGATCCGCGATCACATCCTCTGCGCCGCGGACGAACACGTCCGCAGGCTCTACATGACGGCCCTGTGCTCCGTGATCGACAAGGAGGCGGACTTGGCCCGGCGCACGGAGGAGCTGATCCTCGCGGGGCGGGTCTTGGCGTCCTTTGACGCGGAAGCGGATCTGTCGGAATACATAAGCGGCGCGCTGAAGATCGACGCGGACTTCATCGGGAACTTCTCGGAGAGCGTCGAGGGGGATACGGCCGTCGCCTTTGCGGTGGATGCCCTGCTGCTCTGCAAGCTCGCCGGCGGGACGAACGAGGATATGCTCGAACTGGCGACGGAGTATATCAGTGTGAGCGATGTTGACGCGGAGATGTTTTCGGAGATATGCGTGTTGGTCAAGGGGATTTTGTTGCAGGACGACGATGCGATTTTGAAAATGAAAGATATGAATTTAAATCCGTTTGTCGGGTATATGCGCGATGCGCCGGATGGTTTTATCGTTACGGATTTCAAGAAGCTCGACAATGCGCCGCCGCGTGACGGGCTGTTTATCGCAAACGCGGAGATTTCCGATTTGGAGGATGTCATCGATTTGGATTCATATGGGGCGAAAAGCATTACCTTCTACGGATGCCGTTTTTCCAATATCAAGGGATTAAAGAGCGAAACGGCGACCGTGAATTTTGAGAAATGCGGCTTTGACCGCATTATCATTGCGTCGGATGAACAAAGATGTAAATTCATTGACATG
>JAITLA010000052.1 GCA_031278145.1 Eubacteriales Family XIII. Incertae Sedis bacterium | reverse complement strand
CATCGACGGCGTTCGATTTCGGCGCGGCGGAGAGGTAGACGACGGCGTGCGTCAGGTGCACGTTGCATTCCGGCATGCCGATGAAGTGGCAGGCTTGGTACGCGGCCACGGCGATCTCGAGCGCGCGGCTGTCGGCGAGGCCGATGTCCTCACTCGCGAAGCGCACGAGCCGCCGCGCGATGTACAGGGGATCCTCGCCGGCCTCGAGCATGCGGGCCAGCCAGTAGACGCCGGCGTGCACGTCGCTGTTGCGAACGGATTTGTGCAGGGCCGAGATCAGATTGTAATGCTCCTCTCCGTTCTTGTCGTACAGCAGCGATTTCTTGCTGACGCACTGTTCCACCGTTTCCTTCGTGACGGTCGTTTTGCCGGCCTCGCGCGCGCCGTTCAGCACGGCCATCTCGAGCGTGTTCAGCGCAACCCGCGCGTCGCCGTTCGCGAAGGCCGCGATCATCGAAACGGATTCCGCGTCCACCGCGACGTTGCGGCCGCCGAAGCCCCTCTCGTCCCGCATGGCGTTTTGCAAAAGCCGCTTCATGTCTTCCTCGGAGAGCGCGTGCAGCACGAATACCTTGCAGCGCGACAGCAGGGCGGAATTGATCTCGAAGGAGGGGTTTTCCGTCGTGGCGCCGATCAGCACGATGCTGCCCTTTTCGACGAAGGGCAGGAAGGCGTCCTGCTGCGCCTTGTTGAAGCGATGGATCTCGTCGATGAACAGGATCGTCTTTTCGCCCATCCTGCGATTGAGCTCGGCGCGCTGCATGACCTCCTTGATCTCGCGGATGCCGCTCGTAACGGCGCTGAAGTCGATGAAATTCGCCTTGGTCCTGCCGGCGATGATCCGCGCGAGCGTCGTCTTGCCGACGCCGGGCGGTCCCCAGAAGATCATGGACGGCGTCTGATCCATGTCGATCATCTGCCGCATGACCTTGCCCTCGCCCAGGAGATGCGTCTGCCCCACAAACTCGTCGAGGCTTCGCGGGCGCAGGCGACTGGCGAGGGGATTCGTCATCGTTCGATCATCGAAGAAGGATTGCTGCTCCATCTATTTGTCCTCAAGGGTTTTTTCGACCTCGCGCATCCGGCCCCGCGCGAGTTCCTCCGGGATATAGACCTGTCCGCACGAGGGGCAACGCAGGGCCTTATGCCGAAACGAGCGTTTCAGATAGCTGAACTGGGTGTCCATAAGCCGCATCTCGACCTTGCAGCGATCACAGATCCACGTCTTGCTTAACTCCATTCCAAACCGCCTCCAAAGCGATCTCCATCCTGTGCGCGTAGGCCCGCAGAAGCTCCAGGCCCTCCCCGCCGTCCAACGGCCTGTATTCGACCCAGTACGACATGCGTCCGATCTTTTTGTAACCGCCGTAGGCGCCGCTGTCCGCGTCGAGAACCTTGCGGCCCGTCCGCTCGCAGAAGGCCACGACCTCGCGGACTTCCTCTTCGAGTATGCGATCCGCGTCCATTTGGGCGAGCAGCGCCTCGCCGATAAGGATGCGCGGGCCGTCCGCGCCGTCCGCGTCCCCGGCGGGCGGCGCGGGCTTTTCGTTCCAATACCTTTCGAGAAGCGTCCGCTTCAGGGCGACGCGGTTGCGCCGGCGCTCCGTGACCGTGGCGAGGCGCGCGTTCGCGTCCCCGGCGGGCGCCCGCGCGAAGAGTATTTCGAGGATGTGCAGGCATTCCTTCCCGGCCCGCCTGAGCGCGTCCCTGCAATTCGAGCAATACGCGATGTAGGGGCGCTCGCTCTCGGAGGCGCGCTTCTCCGCGACGAAGGCCGCGTAGGCGGGATCCGCGACGGCGGGCTGTCCGCCGTATCCGCAGCAGCGCGGCACCCGTTCCTGCTCCGTGAGGGGCGCGAGCGCGCAGCCGGCCGCCTCGGCGAGCCGTCTTACGGCGGATTTCATGCCGGCGGACCGGCGCGCGGCGCAAGGATCGAACACCGCCCACTCTCCGCGCGCGCCGCCCCTTGCCGCGTCCGCGCGCGCGGACGCGGCAAGGGGCCCGGCGAAGCCGGGCCCGCCGGCCCCCGGATCGCAAGCGACCCCCGGATCCCCGCCGGCCTCGAGATCTTCAAAAACCCCGGATCCGCCGGCTCCCTCCAAACCACCGCCGGGCCCCGGGTCCCCAAGCCCCCCGGCCCCGCTTTCCGCAAGGGCCTCGTAGATCGAGCGCTGCGGCATCTCCGGAATGCAGCGTGCGAAGGCCTCCATGCAGGACGGACAGGCGAACAACATCAGGGGTTCCCCGAGCGCCCGCCAGGCCGCGCGGATCGCATCGAGGGCGGCGGCGTGCTTCTCCGTGTCCCCCGCCCACTCCGCGGGCGCGCCGCAGCAGCGCAAAAACAGCGCCGTATCGGGGTGCCTCGCGAGCAGGCCGGCGTAGGCCGCCTCTACGAGCCCCGGATCGCCCGCGCCGAGCTGACAGCCCGGAAAAAACGCCTGCGCGCACGTCGCGGCTCCGGCGGGCGCACGGCACAGCGCCGCCTCGGGACCGTCGGCAAAGGCCATGTCCCGCAGCCAGAAATCGTGAAAGACCCAAGGCGCCTTGTCCTGCCTGTGCATACTGCGGCGCCCCTCCAGGATCAAGCCCTCCAGATCGATCCGCGCCGGGCATATCTCGCGGCAGACCCGCGCGAGGTTGCTGGCGCTGAGGAGGCGCTTCGCCGGCGTGGCCTTGACCTCCGAAACCCCGGGCAGGGTGGTGGCCGCAATCTCGTCCCGAATGCGCAGGGGCCACTTGCCCGTGAACGCGCAGAGATCGACGTACAGCTTGCAGGCGTCGCATTGGCATTTCAGGCAGCGCAGGGCTTCCTCCCGCGCCTCGTCCTCCGTGTAGCCCGCCCCGTTCCGCGCGGCGACGGGCGGCGTGTCGATCAGCCGCGCCGCGTCGAGCACCATACGCGTTTGTGCCTTGTTCGGCGGATAGACCGGCTTGTCCGTCTTGAGGAAATTGTCTATGATCGTACCCATGTAAAGGCCGCCGGCGAGGGCGCGCGCGCCCTCCTCCCCGATCAGCGCGCCGCCCGCGAACCAAGCCGTAGGCCCGTCGCGCAGGCAGCGGCCGTTCTCGCCCCCGGCGACCGGCAGACCGAAATCGTCACCGCCCGCACCCGTCGCGACATAGACCGCGTCAAAGCCCCGCGCGTTCAGAAAATCGCGATCCGGCACCCGCACGGAGGCATGCAGCACGTATTCCTCGTATCGAAACTGTTCTTCTATGTCCCGCAGAAAGAGATCGGGCGGCAGGATGTCCCGGAGCTTGCCGCCGAGGCGCGCGCCGCGCGCAAAGACCTCCACGCCGTACTTCTTCGCCGAGAGGCGCAGCGCGCAGGCCAGACCGCTGACGCCGGCACCCACGATTGCGATGCGCCCGCGCTTCGCGGGCACGTTGTAGCCCGTCGCGCCCTTGTCCTTCGCGAAAGCGAGGCAGGCGCGCTCGAGAAGCGGCAGATCGACGGCGCCCCCGCGGTCCGCGAGCGGGCAGACCGACCGGCAGGGCGCGCGGCAGAGCGCCGCGGCCGTGTGCGGAAAACCCGTCGCGTTGCGATAGACCTTGAAGGCGGCGTTCCACATGCCCTTTCGTATCTTCTCGACAAAATCCGGCACATCCATATGAAAGGGGCATTCCGCGCCGCAAAACGGCGCCTCCTTTTGCAGACACGCGCCAAAATTATCCGTGTATTCATCCATACGCAGATCATATCACAATTTCGCGCGCATTTGAATACCCGAATTGCGGCCCCCGAGGAATCGGAGGGCGCGCCCTACGGACGCCCTTCCCGCCTGCGCTTCCACAGCGCGGCCGAAAGCGACGCGCCCGCGATCAGGACCGCGAGAAGGCCGAGGGTGCGCGCGTCAAGACCCGCCGCGCCGCCCGTCTGCGGCAGTATGGACGACGGCGTGATCTCCTGCGTCGCGCCGGGATGCGGCGACGACGAGATATCCGAATGATCCGTTGCGGACGGCACGGCGGGTTCCGGCTCGTCCGGCGCGGCGGGTGACTCGGGCTCGTCCGGCACGGGCGGCGGTGTTCCGCCCGAAGGCGAATACGGCGTATACGGCGGCTTGCGGGTGTTCGTGACGGAAAAGGTTATAACGCCGTTCTCCGAATGCACGGAAAACGTATTGCCGGGGGCGGTTTCGGGTATGAGCTCCTCCTCGATTACGCTAAAGACTATGGGTACGGACAGCCCGATATAGTTCTCCGGCGCCTTCGTTTCGGTCAGGGTATACCGCCCCAAGGAAGCACCCTCGGGCAGCGTGAACAGGATCAGGCCGTGCGCGTTGGTCGTACCACTCAACGGTGCTGCCCCCTCCTTTTGAAGGCTGAATTCGGCACCCGGCAAAAACGGCTTGCCCGCATCTTTGTCGGCCTTTGCGACGACGATGGTGAAAGGCGGAACGGACGGCGTTATCGGCGTGTTTGTAAACGCGACGTCTATCAAACCTCCATTCTTCGACAGCGATACCGGCGCGGTCCCGCCCTGCCCCGGGACGCCGTCAACGCTGTAAGAAACCGAATACTCCGTGCCGGACACAAGCTCCGTGACCCTGTAGTCCCCCAAGGGGAGGTTTTCGAACGTGACAGCCGACCCCCCCCTGCGGTCAGCCTGAAAACGCCGTCGCTTCCTTCCCCGTTATAAAGAAGCGGATTGTTTTGAATCGCAGGCGTTACAGACAAGCTTCCCAAATCGACGGGGTTGCCGCTTGCGTCGGTCAACCTGAACGAGAATTCCTTCCCGGCCGCTTCGCCGCCGCCGGCTTTTGAAACCCGAATCGTCCCCGTATCGATGCCCAGCGGCAGGACGGCCTGCCCGTAGACGGTGACATCGATGTTTGCATTCGCAAGCCCGATAAAGGCCTGCACCGCGTTCCAATCCTGCGCGCCGCTCTCCGGGTCCTGATGCACCAGCACCACCGGCATACGCACGGCGGCCGCGGTGGTCGTTCTGCTCAGCGCGTTTATGGAAACGCCGTCGTGCGCAAGCCCGGGCGGTACGCTGATATAGAACTCTTGGTCCTTTTTGATTCCCGGCCCCATATCCGTACCGCCGTATTTCTGCAAATTACCGGGGATGGCGCTGAAGGTACCGTCCTCGTTCGCCGTATAGAAGCCGATCCCGCCAAAGCCGCTGCTCGCCGGTCCGTCCCTGTCCAGGAACACAAGATCGTCGCCCTTCAGCACATTGTTGCCGTCGGTGATTTGGTAGGGGCCGTAATACCCTCCGTTCAACGGACCGGCATTCGAATCATCGATGGCAAGCGCAGGCTGCGGGATGCCCAAAGGAGGCTGCGCGGACGGATTCGCGGCATAGGCGGCCGCATCCGCGATCAGACGCTTCGCCAGCGCCACGAACTGCCGATGCTTGATGCCACTCGCGGTGTTTCGGGGAGGGGTTGCGGCGCTTGCCTCCGCTATGCTCTTGGCGAGGAAGCTCGTGCTGTAATAGGCCACCTCCGGGTTTGTGAAATGCCAGACGGCGACCTTCGTCGCCATCACCGCGACCTCGTATGGGATGGCTTGGCCGGCTTTCACCAAGGCTTCCGAATCCGCCAGATCGGAATATGCGCTGTTTAGCGCCGTCAAGCTGCCATCGTCGGAATAACCGTTCAGCGTCAGCCAGAGCAGCTCGTTCCAATTGCTCTTCAGCGCCTCGGGAAGCTTGTCGGGCGAAACGACGACGTAATTCGGAACCTTATCCGTGGTTCGACCTTCCAGCCATGTCGTGGAACCGCCCATGGCCGCCACGCGCGAGTGAAACGGAATGAGGGCGTCCACGCAGTAGAGCTGCGGAATGGCGGATACGCCGTTCAGAGTGGCGCCGCCGAGCGGGATGTCCCCGGCTCCGCGCCACCAGCCGTCCGCGTCCGGATGCTGGTAGCTGATCTGTATGGCGTCGTCATAGCGCAGCTCAACCGTATAGCTGTTGGCGTCTGCGTCCGCGGAGGCGGACGCCGGGAACAGGACGAGCGCGCCAAGCAGCGCGAACGCCATCGCGAGAAGCTTCAAACCGCATTTCATCATCTTTGCCTCCGTCACGGCCCTTCGGCCGCCCTCGCGCACCGCGCGAAAATCCTTCCCCGGCCCCGCCGCGCGGCGGGGCCGGTGCGGCCGGAAACGGCGAAGCGAGAACCCTTCGGCCGAGCGCGAAGGTCCGCGCTTCCGTTCCCGGCAATTGACACAAAATATCGCAATTAGAATATCACACAACAAGGCCTATGGCAACCAAAAACAATGCAAAGTCGTGAATTTTCTCCCACCTTGCTGCATAGACACATGGCGCCGGCGCAACAATCACCGAGATGAATCCCTCTTTCCGTCATTGCGCGGCGCGGGGAGCCGAAGTGCCCGAAGGGTTCTTCTTCAAAAATTTCTTTTTTTTTCAAAAATCCTCTTGACCGCTCGAGGAATAATGTTCTATAATAAGCATATAAAGGAATATATGTCTGTCTGCGGAATTCGTCCGCCGACAGGCGCTCGCGCGAGACGCCCCGTGTCCTTTGTGTTCGCACTTTTGCATTTGCTTGAAAACACCGTTGCGCGCGGGGCGGCGAAGGTATACAATAAAGGAGAAGAACCATGGCGAACAAAGAGATATTCGTACCCGAGATCCTACCCCCGTCGGAGGACGGCGTGTTCAAGACATTACTCACGCATCCCGATGCGAAGCCCGTGTTGCGCGACGTCATTGCGAGCATCCTGCGGATCCCCGTGACGGACGTTCACGTGCGCAACACGGAGCTGCCGATCTCGGATGTCAACGAAAAGCGGGAACGCCTCGACGTGAACTGCCGGACGGAGA
>JAITLA010000206.1 GCA_031278145.1 Eubacteriales Family XIII. Incertae Sedis bacterium | reverse complement strand
CCGATCCCCCAATTCCTGTCGACCGCCGCTATCGCAGTCATTCGTCCCATCCGTCCCGTCCTTTCTCGGCCCCGCGCCCTTCATCTCTCCGCCGCGTCGATGATGCGCATCGCGGCCGCCGCAGCCGCATCGAGCCGCTCCGTCTGCCCCGTCAGGCAGTAGTGGCCGAGCAGGGCTTCGAACGCGGTGGCCCATTTGTAGTCCAGAGGGTCGGCGTTCTTGGGCCTTGTGGCGCTGCGCTTGTTTCTGGCCCGCTTCACCAGACGTTGTTCCGCCTCGGGCAGCGCGTCAAACAGCGCCCGCATGGCCCGCGCCTGCGCCGAAGCGCACACGTAGCGCGTCGCATCCCGATGGAGCCGCTCGCTGCGGAGCGTGCCGCAGGCGGAAACGCGCAGACGGACGCGGAGCGTGTAGGCCGCGTCCCCGACGAAGGCGAGCATGGATGTGTTTTGGTACAGCGAGTCATCGTTCATTGTCGCTCCTTGGCGCGCCGCGCGGCCGCGGCTTACAGCACGATGGGCTTGTCGATGTTCGTAAGCCGCGCGAAGCCGTAGCCCATATTCCTGTACGTGTCTATGATGCGCGGCAGCGCCCGGACCGTGGGCTCCTTCGTGTCGTGCATCAGGAGGATCACGCGATCCGTGTTCCCCGCGCGCGAAACGGCATTGCGCCACGCCGATTCCTCGGTCGCGTTTTTGGCGGTGTCGTTGGTCGAGGCGTTCCAATCGTAATAGGTGAAACCGCGCCGCTCCATCTCCGCGATAAGCGCCGTCCGTATCCCCTCGTTGTGGCTGTTCACGCTGCCGCCCGGGAAGCGAAAGATGTCCGCGCGCAGCCCCGTGGCCTCACGGATCAGGTCGAAGGCGGCGTTGAAATCCTCGAGAAATGCCTCCACCGACGCGTAGATGCGCGCGTAATCGTGTACGTTGCAGTGCACGCCTATCGTGTGGCCCTCGTCGGCCATGCGGCGCAGCAGGGCCTTCCCCTCCTCCCCGAGGCGCGCGACGGAGCTGCCCACGATGAAGAAGGTCGCCTTGACGCCCTTCTCCTTCAAGGTGTCGAGGACGCGCGCGGTGTATATCGTCGGCCCGTCGTCGAAGCTGAGGTAGAGGGTCTTGTCCCGCGTGAACCATCTGTCGGAGCGCGCCGCGTAGAGCGCGGGATACAGCTCCTGATACGCCTTGTGTTCCGGCCACAGTTTCGGCGGGGCCGGTTCCCAGGCGCCGGAGGGGCCGCGCAGGGACTCCGTTTCGATCCCCGCGTCCGCAGGCGCGTCGTCCCCGTCGATGATCCGCTCAATCCGCTCGTTCAGATCGGATATCTCCGCCTGCTGCCGCGTGAGCAGATCGTTCAGAACGTCGATCCGCATGCGCAGGGATCGGTTCAGGCCGCTGAGCTGATGGGTCGCCGCCAGCGAGAAAACCAGGACGCAGATCGGCACGGCAACGAGCGCGATCCGCCATACCGCCTTGCCGCCGCGCCTCATGGCCCGCCGCCCCCTTCCATCGCGGCGCGGCGCGCGTCCGACAGGTTTTTCTGGCGCAGGACCACGCAGGCCGAGGCGATGACAATCGCGCCGCCCGCAATCTGCAGGGGGCTCAGGATCTCATCCAGCAAAACCCGGCCGAAGAAGGCCGCCGTCACGGGCATGAAGGTCGAATACAGCGCGCAGGGCGTTGCGCCCAGCACGGAAATCGCGTTGACGTAGATGAAGAAGCCCAAGGCGCAACTGACGACGCCGAGGTACACGGCGCCCCCCATCGCCGCCGGCGTCATGGAAGCGAGCGTGGGCGGATTCGCCATCATGTGGGGCGCGAGCAGGATCAGCGTGCAAACGATCTGATACAGCGTCAAATCCAGCACCTTGAAGGCACCCGTCAAGCGCTCGGTGAAGAAGTTGTACACGTTCCACGAGAGGACCGCGAAAGCGCCGAGCGCGTAGCCGAAGGGCGTGCCGCGCAGCCGGCCGAGATCGATGCCGATCACCAGCGCGATGCCGAGGATGCACGCGCACACGCCCGCGATCATGAGCACGCTCGGACGCCGCGCGAAAAAAACCCATTCGATCAGGATGGACAGCAGCGGCACGAAGGACAGGATGATCGTCAGGACCGCCACCGAGATATAGGAAAGCGCTTGGTATTCCGACGCGTAGTAGATGATATCGCCGAACAGCGCGCACACGAACAGCGGGACGATGTGCTTCCTGCGCACCCGTATCCCGCGGTCGATTATGAGCTTGATCGGCGTGAGCACGATGAAGGCCACGCCGTACTTGAAAAACACGAGCGTCAAGGGATCAAAATCCTCGAGCGCCTTCTTCGCGACGATATATTCAAGCCCCCAAAAACATACGAGCAAGGTCATGAGGGTGTAATTCAACTTGGGTGATTTCAAATTCATACAAAATTATCCCTTTACCGTTCACTTTGGCGGATCTCCGCAAAGGCCGGCGCGCCACCGGGATCGACATGGACAATCGAGGCCGGCAGACCGTCCGCGCGCGTATGCGCCACCGCGCAGGACGGCTTTGCGCCGTTCGCCGGACAGGTCGGGCTCCTCGAATTCACAAGCGTGACGCCCTTACGGATCGCGGACGATCTGCACACCCTGCGGCGTATCCTTCAGCCGTATCCCCTTTTTCTCCAGCAGATCCCGTATTTCATCCGCGCGCGCGAAGTCCTTGGACCGCCGCGCCCGCTGCCGTTCCTCCACGAGGGCCGCAGTCGCCTCGTCGAGGCCCGAGGCCCGAGCCTCGCCGGCGGGCAGCAGGCCAAGCACGTCCGCGAGCTCCGTGAGCAGGGCAAGGCCGCGCCTTGCGAAGACCTTCGTCGCGCCGTCCTTCACGGCCGCGTTGATCGCCGAAACAAGCTCGAAGATCACGCTGATGGCGTCCGCCGTGTTCAGATCGTCGTCCATGGCGGCCTTGAAGCGCTCGCGAAAGCCCTCCGCCTCGGCAAGCGCGGCAACCTCCGCGCCAAGAGGCAAATCCGCGTCCGCGCCCGCGGCGATCAGATGCCGCAGCGTGGCCTCGGCGTTCCGTATGCGCGTGAGCCCGGCCTTGGCCTGATCCATCATGGCGCGGCTGAAATCGATGGGATTCCTGTAATGCCCCGAGAGCAGGAAGAAGCGTATCGTTTCGCCGTCGTACTCCTTGAGGATGTCCCGGACCGTGAAGAAATTGCCCTTGGATTTGGACATCTTCTCGTCGCCCGTCGTGATGTAGCCGTTGTGCATCCAGTAACGCGCAAAGGGCTTGCCGTTTGCGGCCTCCGACTGGGCAATCTCGTTTTCGTGGTGCGGAAAGGTGAGGTCCTGCCCGCCCGCGTGTATGTCTATCGTTTCGCCGAGATACTTCTTCGACATGGCCGAGCACTCGATGTGCCAGCCCGGGCGGCCGAGCCCCCAAGGCGAGTTCCACGCGGGCTCGTCGTCGAGCTTCCGCTTCTTCCACAGGACAAAATCCAGCGGATCGGCCTTGCGCTCGTCCACGCCCACGCGGGCGCCGGCTTCGAGTTCATCCGTGTTCTGGCGCGAAAGCCTACCGTAGCCGGGGAAGCGCCGCGTGCTGAAATACACGTCGCCGTCCCGTTCGTAGGCGTAGCCCTTCTCCAGCAGGGTGCGCACGAAGCTTACGATTTCTTCCATATTCTCCGTCACCTTGGGATGGGCGGACGCGGGCGCGATCCGCAGGCTCGCGGCGTCCCTGTAATACTCTTCTATGTACCGCTCGCCAATCTCCCGGGCGCTCACGCCCTCTTCGCGGGCCCTGTTGATGATCTTGTCGTCCACGTCGGTGAAATTCTGCACGAAGCTTACGCGCAGGCCCCTGTATTCGAGATATTTTCTGAGCGTGTCAAAGACGACAAAGGGCCGCGCGTTTCCGATGTGGAAGTAGTTGTACACCGTGGGTCCGCATACGTAGATCTTGACCTCGTTCTCGTCAATCGGGACAAACTCTTCTTTCTTGCGCGTCAACGTGTTGTAAATTCTCATTTCACCACCCTTGCGGTTTTCGTTGCTGTCCGGAGGCAGTCGGCCTTGGGCTTGGCAATCCTCTCCGCTCTTCGCACCGCCGCAAAGGACGCGGCGTTTGACGGTAAATTCCAACCGGTCGCTATGCGAGAGGTCACTGACAAAGTACACACGGGGACGGTTCTTTTGTGCATTAGGCAGGTTTGGCACTGTGGCCCGTGCCGATAAATCGCGCAATTCCAACATTGTCTGTGTTACACAAATGAACCGTCCCCATGTGTTTTGTGTATTGGGCAGGTTTGGCACTGTGGCCCGTGCCGGTAAATCGCGCAATTCCAACATTGTATGTGTTACACAAATGAACCGTCCCCATGTGTTCCGGTGGCCTCCTATGCGACCGGGGAATTCTCGAATGGCGCCTTCCGGCCATTTACTGCGTAATGTCTGCCTCGCTCGCCGCGCGACAACAAAACGCCCCCGGCCAAAGCCCGAGGGCGATCCTTCTTCCCGGCCTCCGCCCCCCTGAGAGGTATTATACCATAAAAGCGAAGCGAAGCGGAGATATTTATGCGTGGTATCCTCTCTAGAAGTAATTCAGGGGGTTTTGGTAGGCCCCATACACCCGCACCTCAAAATGCAGGTGATAGCCCGTCGCGTTGCCGCTGATGCCGACGGTCCCGATCTGCTGCCCTTGGGCGACGACATCCCCGACCGATGCGAGAAGCGTATCGCAATGGGCGTAATAGGTTTCGAGCCCGTTGCCGTGGTTCAGCACGATCAGATTGCCGTAGCTGCCCTTGTAGGTCGAGGTCGTGACCACGCCGCCGTCCGCCGCGTATACCGGGCTGCCCTTGGGGCTGCGCATATCCACGCCCAGATGTCGCCGCTTGCCGCGCGATCCGAAGCCCGACGAGATCTCTATGTGCGTGAGCGGGCTGATCAGGCTGCCGGAGCCCGTGAAGGTTTCCAGCGGCTTCGTGCCGACCAGCGCGGTCTGCGGCTGCGGTTCCGCCGTGACGACCGAGCCGAGCTCGACGGATTCCACGACCATGCCATTTTCCTTTGTGAGCCGGGTCTGCGTCGCCTTGGCGCCGGGGACGCCCGCGACGAGTATCTTCGTCTGTCCCTTGTACAGCTCATCCGAATTTTGATAAGTCGTTTGGAACGCGATGGGCTCAAGCTTGCTTGCGATCTCCACCGTGCGAATCGTCAGATAGGGTTTCGTTTCGTAGAGGTTGAGCTGCTGGCCTATCTTGAGCTTGTTCGGAACCAGGCCCGGATTTGACTTGACGAGCTCGTCCTGGCTGATGCCGTTGGCCCGCGTGATCTCCCACACGGTATCGCCGCTTTGGACGGTATACACCTTGGGCTCCTTGCTTCCGGTCAGTATGTAGGACACGGCCGCGTCCACGACCGTGAGCTCCGAAAGCGCGGCGGAATCCGCCTCGACCTCCGCTATCCGCACATCCTCCTTGATCTCGGCCGCAAGAAGCTCCGAATCGCCGCCCAGATAGCTCGCCTTCACCCGTTCGAGCACGCTCTCCGCCTCCGCCTGCGACGCGAGGGCCACAACCGGCGCGCCGTCTATGCGCAGCTCCCACGCGGTCCGCTCCGGCGTCGCCGGCGCTTCCGCGACCGCGGAAGCGCCGGAGGAAGCAACGCTCCCGCCGTTTTCTTCTTCCTCGATTGCGGGTCCGTCCTCGCTTGCGAGAACCCGCGCGGATGCGTCCGCGTCGGGCGCCGGGGCCGCCGGCGCCCACAAGACGCATATCGTAAGCAAGGCCGCAAAGGCAAGCCCGCCGGCGCCGGCGCACAGCCGCCGCCCGCGCAGGCCGAAGCGCCGCAAGAGCCACGCGGACACGCGCGAAGCAAGGCCCGCGACCGGCGGGCCGACGATCACCGCCGCCGCTATGGCGATAAGGCGCATCGTGCTCGCCGCCCGCGAAAGACGCGGCGACCAAAACGCCCGCGCACGCGCGCACGCCGGCGCGACGAGCTCCGCAAGCCCACGGCCCCGGCGCCGCAGCGACGTGGCCGCCCGCGCGCAAAGCAAGCCGGCCCTGCGCCGAAACCGCAGCGCGCCGCGGCGAATGAAACGCGCGAAACGCGCACGCGCCTCCCTATGGGGCGTTCTCTCGTCCTCAGTCCCGCGAATGCGATTCCATGGATTCATAAAAACAACCTCTCTGCAATACGTACAATCCTCTAAATACGGCTTCCGGCCGATGAAAATCGAATGGCGACGCCATTCGCGGCGGGCAAATGGGACCTCCGCCACTTTATTGAAAGTTCGATGGATATTGATCCTCGTTGGAGCGCATGATAATATTACAGAATTGTTACAGAAAAGTCAACGGCTTTTTCGAAATTTCACAAAACCTTCACAAGGCCCGCCCATCGGCGCAAAAATTCCTGTGAGCAGTTCCATATTATCCCATTTCACCGCGCGCAAAAACGCCCGGCAAGGACGCGCGCAACGCCGCGCGCGCCGCACGCCTCAAAGGATTTCCCGGATCGCCGCCTCTATCCGCGCGGACGACGGGAGCACGCTTTCCTCCAGCCCGGGGCTGAAGGGTACCGGGCAGGAATACGCGCCGACGCGCTTGATCGGCGCCTTCAGGCAAAACAGCGCCTCGTCGGCCGCTATCCGCGCGGCGATCTCCGCGCCGAAGCCCGAAAACGTGACGGCCTCGTGCACGATCACGGCGCGGCGCGTCTTTCGCACGCTCCGCAGGATCGCGTCCGCGTCGAGCGGCAGCAGGCTGCGCAGATCGATCACCTCCGCGCTTATGCCGTCCTCCGCCAGCCTTGCGGCCGCTTCGAGGCACATCCCCACCGTGCGCCCGTAGCTTATGACGCTGACGTCCTCCCCCTCCCGCTTGCAATCGGCGCGGCCGAGCGGCACGGTGTACGCCGCCTCGGGCACCTTGCCCTTGACGCGATAGAGCCTCTTCTGCTCCAGAAAGATCACGGGGTTGTCATCGCGAATCGCCGATTTCAGCAGACCCTTGGCGTCATAGGCCGTCGAGGGCACGACGACCTTGAGGCCGGGTATGTTCGTGTACAGGCTCTCGAGCGACTGGGAATGCTGCGCGGCTGCGCCCGTGCCGCCGCCGGCGGCGGCACGCAGCACCATCGGCACGCTGACCGCGCCGCCGAAGAGGAAGCGCAGCTTGGCCGCCTGGTTGATGATCTGATCGATGCAGACCGAGATGAAATCGGAGAACATCAGCTCGACAATCGGGCGCATGCCCATCAGCGCCGCGCCGACGCCCGCGCCGACGAAGGCCGTTTCCGATATCGGTGTTTCGCGGACGCGCGCCGCGCCGAACTCCCGCAGCATGCCCGCGGACACGCCGAAGGCGCCGCCGTACACGCCGATATCCTCCCCCATGAAAAACACGTTCTCGTCGCGCCGCATCTCCTCGCACATCGCCTCGCGCACGGCCTCCGCATATGTGATCTCACGCATCGCCGTTTTCATCTCCATGCCCGCCGTACACCTCCGCTTCGAGCTCCCAAGGCGAGGCGGCGGGATAGGGACAAGCCTCCGCATAAGCCCTCGCCTCGGCCATCTCCGCCGCCACCCGCCGGCCTATCGCCTCTATATCGGCCTCGGAAAAACCGTTGTCCCGCATGAAACGCGCGAAGCGCGCGACGGGGTTTTCCGACAGACGGCGCGCGATCTCCGCCTCCGTCCGATAGAGGTTGCGGTCGCTCTTGGAATGCCCGCTCGTGCGATAGGTGTGCTCCACGACAAAGGCGGGTCGTTCCTCCTTCACGATATACGCGCGCGCCGCGCGGACGGCCTCGTACACGGCCAGCACGTCGTCGCCGTCCGTTTCCGTGCTCCGGATGCCGTAGGGGTGGCCGCGCTTCGTCAGATCCGTATCGTTGACCGCCTTCGCGAGCGGCGTGCTCATGCCGTAGCCGTTGTTCGTGCATATGAACAGGAGCGGCAGACGCCACGCGGCGGCGAGGTTCATGGCCTCGTGCACGGCGCCCGCGTTGGTCGAGCCGTCGCCGAAAAAGACGGCCGCGATGCGATCCCTTTCCCCGCGCAGCTTGAACGAGAGCGCCACGCCGCACGCAATCGGGCAGCCGGCGCCGATCACGCCGCCCACGCCGAAGGCGTTCACCCCGAGCGCCGTTATGTGCATGGAGCCGCCGCGGCCGCGGTTCGTGCCGGCCTCCCGGCCCAGCATTTCGGCCATCATGTCCCGCGCGGAGGCGCCCTTGGCGAGCAGCTGCCCGTGCCCCCTGTGGGTGGACAGCACGCAGTCCTGCGGCGCGAGCGCGAACGCGCTGCCGACCCCCGTCGCCTCCTCCCCCACGCAAAGATGCGTGGTCCCGTGAAGCTTCCCCTGCTTGAACAGCGAAAGCACCTCCTCCTCAAAGCTTCGCACGAGCATCATGCGCTCCATGAGCCTTTCGAGAAAGGCCCCGTCCTTGCGCGGCTGCGCCGGATCGTTCATGTTTCGTCAGTCCTTTCATCGGCGGGCCCTGCGGGCCCCGTGTGGCGATGGCGGCGCCGGCGCGCAAAACGCGTCCGCACCCAATAATAAGGATACTTGCCGGAAGCGATTTAGTCAAGACGAAAGATCCCATCGCGGCTTTTCCGGAGGTCACTGACAAAGTACACACGGGGACGGTTCTTTTGTGTATTGGGCAGGTTTGGCACTGTGGCCCATGCCGGTAAATCACGCAATTTCAATTTTGGCTCCGTCCAACATTCGGCTTCGCCTCATTCCTCCGTTCGCCCGAGGCTCACTTCGCTGTCCTGTTTTACACTGCGGCTAAAGCCGCGTAAAACAGGCAA